>CAXEVD010000075.1:0-6839 GCA_963999395.1 uncultured Halieaceae bacterium | reverse complement strand
CCGCGCAAGACTCCTACTGTGTGCTCAGGGGCCTGCGTGCCGTCGCAGACTTTGAGTATGAGTTTCAACTGGCCAACATGAATCGCGCCATGGATCCGGAATTCGAAAGCGTTTTTTTGACACCCAGTGCCGAGCTGTCCTACATCTCTTCGTCACTAGTGAGAGAAATTGCCGGTCTTGGCGGCGATGTCAGCGGCTTCGTGCCAGCAAACGTGGCGGAAGCGCTGCAGAACAAACTGGGGTAAATCGGCGCGGGTTTTTCCCGAGCTTGGCGGACTGTTCCGTGATCCGCACTCACGTTTAGCGCTGACACTGAGTGCACAGCACCGTACTCCGCCCTCCCTGCCTGATCTCCTTCAATTGTGTCTGACACACCCGGCACGGCTGACCGTCGCGGCCGTACACCCTCAGCTGTTGCGCAAAATACCCGGGAGACCCGTCGCCCCCGACAAAATCCCTGAGCGTCGTGCCGCCCTGCTCGATCGCGTCGCCCAGCACCTGCTTGATGGTGTTTGCTAACTCCTCGTAACGCGCCACCGCGACACGCCCGGCGCCTCGCGCAGGATGAATACCCGCCATAAAAAGCGCCTCGTTAGCGTAGATGTTGCCGACGCCCACCACAACTTTGCCGTCCATGATGAACTGCTTCACGGGGATCCGGCGTCCGCGCGATCGCTCATAGAGATAGGCCCCATTAAAAGTATCTGACAGCGGCTCAGGCCCCAGATGATCCAGCAGCGGATGTTGCCGTGATTCAAGCCAGTGGAAACTGCCGAACCGTCTCGGGTCGTGGTATCGGAGGCAGCGACCATCGTCCAGCACCACATCAATGTGGTCGTGGAAGAGCGGGGGGGTATCAGCCGGCATGATTCTCAAACTACCCGACATGCCAAGATGCACCATGAGCGTGCCGCGCTCGGTCGCGAGCAGACAATATTTTGCCCGCCGACTGACCGACAGAAATCGGGCGCCTGACATCAGCAGATTCAATTTCGCTGGCACGGGCCAACGCAAACGGGGCTCTCTCACAATCGCCTCGCGCACAGTGCGCCCCACAATATGTGGCGCGATGCCGCGGCAGGTGGTTTCAACTTCAGGTAACTCTGGCATGGGCGTCGGCTGCTAGTGCGACTCGAGATAGCGCATCGGCTATCTGACCACACACCCTGGCAGGAGGCCAGTCAGCGGCTGTGCAGATCTCAAAAAAAAACCCCGGCTCGGGGCCGGGGTTCTCGATGATCAAAGCAACGATTACTTGATCTTCGCTTCTTTGTACATGACGTGCTTGCGCGCAACCGGATCGTACTTCTTCATCTCAAGCTTATCGGGCATGGTGCGCTTGTTCTTGTCCGTCGTGTAAAAGTGGCCAGTGCCGGCCGTTGAGTTCATTCTGATCTTCTCACGCATGGTTCAATCCTCAGACCTTCTCGCCGCGAGCACGCAGCTCTTCCAAAACCGTCTCGATCCCGCGCTTATCGATAATACGCATCCCCTTGGAAGAGACGCGCAGAGAAACGAAGCGCTTCTCGGACTCAATCCAGAAACGATGGTTGTGCAAGTTCGGCAAGAAACGGCGCTTGGTGCGATTCTTGGCGTGCGAGACATTGTTACCGGTCGCGGGCCGCTTACCCGTAACCTGACAGACACGTGACATGGGAGTCCCCGTCGAGATCTACAAACGGCGCGTTTTATACCAGAGGGGCTTTGGGGGCGCAAGCGACGCCAGGCGGCTACAACCCCAAGTGT
Organism: uncultured Halieaceae bacterium; assembly: GCA_963999395.1. Classification (GTDB taxonomy): domain Bacteria; phylum Pseudomonadota; class Gammaproteobacteria; order Pseudomonadales; family Halieaceae; genus Luminiphilus. The sequence goes on along the minus strand of CAXEVD010000075.1, from coordinate 5,093 downwards.
GCAAAAACCCCCGCAAATGCTAGGGTGCGCACGATCTCATCTGGGGATTTGGGGCCTATGGGCCGGTTAAACCAGCGCCACATTCTGTTGGCCATCTCTGGCGGTATCGCAGCCTATAAAGGCGCGGAGCTGGTGCGACTGCTGAAAAAGCAGGGGGCGCTGGTGCGTGTTGTGCTGTCCCGGGGTGCAACAGAGTTCATCACCCCCCTCACCATGCAGGCCCTGTCAGGAGAGCCCACGCATACCGAGCTACTCGACGAGGCGGCGGAGGCGGGTATGGGGCATATTGAACTGGCGCGCTGGGCAGACGTAATGATCATTGCGCCCGCCACCGCAGACGTGATCGCGCGGCTCGCACAGGGCCGGGCCGACGACCTGTTGACCACCGTCGCGCTCGCCACACCCGCGCCTGTCGCGGTAGCACCGGCGATGAATCAGCAGATGTGGGCCCACACCGCGACCCAAGACAATATTCAGATGCTCGCCTCGCGGGACATTCAAATTATCGGCCCCGATGCAGGAGAACAGGCCTGTGGTGACGTGGGGCCGGGCCGACTGCTGGAGCCTGCGGCCATCGTGGCCGCCGTCAACGCGCGCTTTAAAAGCCGGCTACTGGAAGGGCGCCGGGTGGTAATCACCGCGGGCCCGACCATAGAGGCCATCGACCCGGTTCGATACTTGAGCAACCACAGCTCCGGAAAAATGGGCTTTGCACTGGCAGGGGCCTGTGCCGAGGCCGGTGCGCAGGTTGAATTAATCTCTGGGCCAGTACATTTGGACGCACCCGATCGGGTCACAGTACATGCGGTTACCTCGGCAACCGAGATGTGCGAGCAGGCGCTGGCACTGTCAGCAGGTGCTGATGTGTTCATTGGCGCTGCAGCGGTCGCTGACTACCGGCCCGAATCCGCATCAGCCGAGAAGATCAAAAAAACAGATGGCGCCCCCCTGACACTCACGCTGGTCGAGAACCCCGACATCATTGCCAGCGTTGCACAATCGCAGAGCCGGCCCTCCATGGTGGTGGGTTTTGCTGCCGAGACGGAATCCCTGATGGATCACGCACGGGAAAAACGACAGAGAAAAGGGCTCGATATGATCATCGCCAATGATGTCAGCGACCCTGATACGACTTTCGGCTCTGAGCAAAATGCGGTGCATCTCATCACGGAAGCACAGGAACAAAGCCTGCCCTTGGCCAGCAAACGGGTCATTGCAGAACAGATTGTTGCCGCCGTTGCCGCGACGCTCGATCGCTAATTCTTGCAGTTTTGATCGGCCTTAAGACAGGTCCGAGGTACTGACAGCGCTCAGTCGGGTCTGCGGCATCTTCACATTGCCTTTGCGCGCGCAGCGGATCATTCTCTGCGCTCTATTTGCGCCGGATTACATACCATGTCGCTCAATCAGGGTGAGGCTGGGAATTTTGCTCGGATTCTGACCGAATCACTGCCCTACATCCAACGCTTCACGGGCAAGACCTTTGTCATCAAGTTTGGCGGCAACGCCATGACCGATGGGGAACTCCAGGAGAGTTTTGCCCGCGACGTGGTGTTGATGAAGCTGGTGGGCATGAATCCGATTGTGGTGCACGGTGGAGGGCCACAGATTGGCGAACTGCTGGAGCGTCTCAATATAGAGTCCGAATTTGTCAACGGCATGCGGGTTACTGACGAACACACAATGGACGTCGTCGAGATGGTACTGGGCGCCTCGGTGAATAAAGAGATCGTTGACAGCATTCACCGAAACGGCGGCCGCGCCATTGGCATCACGGGCAAGGATGGCCAGCTCATTCAGGCTCGCAAACTGGCGGGTGACTGGAATCGTGAAGGGGTAAAGGATATTGGCCAGGTCGGCGAAGTGGCCAGCATCGATACCGATATTCTGACCATGCTGATCGGCAGCGACTACATTCCCGTGATTGCGCCGGTGGCGGGCAGCACGGACGGCAAAACCTACAATATCAATGCCGACCTGGTCGCCGGCAAATTGGCTGAGGTGCTGCAGGCAGAAAAACTGATGCTCTTGACCAATGTGGCAGGACTCCTGGACGCGGAGGGCAATATTGTGACCGGGCTTAATACGCACCAGGTCGAGGAGCTGATTGCGCAAGGCGTCATTCACGGCGGCATGTTGCCCAAGATTCAATGCGCGCTCGGAGCTGTACAAGGCGGGGTGTCAAGCGCCCACATCATCGACGGCCGGGTGGCTCATGCAGCGCTGCTGGAAATTTTTTCTGACGAGGGTATCGGGACACAGATCAGCTCTCGGCGCTGAGCGATTTGCACCCAACCTACGCTCTGATTAGCATCGTCCCATACTCAGGACGTTCGAGGGCTCATGCCGGACAGCGCACCTATCGCTCAGGTCGACCGTAAACAACAGATTCTCATGGCGCTCGCGGAGATGCTGGAGGAAGCTCCCGACACCCGCATTACAACCGCCCGAATCGCAGCGGCTGTGGGGGTCTCGGAGGCCGCGCTATACCGTCACTTTCCCTCCAAACGCACCATGTATGCCGCACTTCTGGAGTTTGCTGAAGACACCCTGTTTGGCCTGATTAGTCGCATTCCCAATGAGCAGGCAGGCGCGCTGGATCAGTGCCAGAGACTGCTGAAAATCTATCTGGAATTCTGCGAGAAGAACCCGGGCATCACACGATTGCTCACGGGACGGGCACTGACAGGTGAGTCACTGCCGCTGCATCAACAGGTTGAGCAGCTGTATCAGCGACTCGAGACCCAGCTCAAGCAGTATCTGCGTGAGGCGGAAATGCGCGAGCAGCGCCGCACCCGCCTGCCGGTCGCGACTGCAGCCAACCTGCTCATGGCCGCGGCGGAAGGCAGGGTGTCGCAATTCTGCCGTAGCGACTTCCAGCGCGGCCCTTCAGAGGGCTGGGTCGATCAATGGGCACAGCTGACTGACGGTTTGATGAAACCCACGGTCACCGCCAACCCGTGAGGACCGTTACCATCACGCTAGGGTGAACAGGGCGACACGCGCAGCCGGGGCGTCTCGCTCAAAGTCAGTATCCGTTTTTGCAGGCGGCACCCCCCGAACCACCTGACCAGGCTCGTTGAGTACTTCATAACCACTGCTCACGTAGGCGGCGGGAAAATATTTACGCCACACCGTAACGCTCCCGATACTGTTCCAAAGCCTCTCGGTGCTGCGCCACCTTGGGGTGCTTCTCTACCCAGGCAATGATGTCGTGCAGCGACACCACGCTCACCACTTTGAGCCCCCAGTCCTGTTCCACTTGCTGCACGGCCGAGCGCTCGCCATCACCTCGCTCGCAACGATCCAGCCCAATCACGACACCCGCGCCGCGGGCACCCGACTCATTCAGTATGCTCATGGATTCGCGAATGGCCGTGCCGGCTGTCATCACATCATCAATGACCACCACGTCGCCGGCGAGCGGCGCGCCGACAATATTGCCGCCCTCCCCGTGGGTCTTCGCTTCCTTGCGGTTGAAGGCAAACGGCAAATCCACACCATGTTGCTCTGACAATGCGATCGCAGTGGTGGAGACCAAAGGAATCCCTTTGTAAGCGGGACCAAACAGCATATCGACCTGCAGACCCGACGCGTGCAAGGCAGCGGCATAACAGCGCCCCAAGCGCGCCAGTGCGCCGCCTGTCGAGAACTTGCCGGCGTTGAAAAAATAGGGGCTGATCCGCCCGGACTTGAGCTCAAACTCACCGAACTGCAGCACCTCACACCCCAATGCCAATTCGATAAAATCCTGCTGGAAAGGCTGCGCAGTCTCAGTCACACCTCACTCCATGGCGTTTTGTTGTTCAGACTGCGATTAACAGTCCCTAATCCACGTTGGGGCGCAGTCTGGCCCCTTGGTTTCACCGTATCATATGAAAACATAACGAGCAGGACTAGCAATGAGGGTCATCAGCCTCGTCATAGAGGGGCTAGAACAGGCAGCCAACACGGGCTGCCTGGAGTGGTTGTTTGCACAGGACGCGGACATCATCTGCCTGCAGGACACTCGTTGCGCCGAACACATGCTCGCCGGGAATGCCTTTTTCCCCGATCACTACAACCCGTACTTTCTGGATCATTACGACGATCCCCGCCTCAACGGCGTCGCCATCTACTGCAAGCAGTTGCCCAAAGCCATCATCTGGGGTCTGGGGTTTGAGGCGTTTGACGCTCAAGGCCTCTACATACAGGCAGATTTTAACGAGATTAGCGTGGGCTCTGTGCTGGTGCCCAGTGGCACGGGCGGCCCCGAGGCCATGGCCAGCAAGCTGGACTTTCTCTCACAGCTCAGCAGCCACCTGGAGAAAGTGCGCCACAAACGCCGGGGCTACATTCTCTGTGGTGGCTGGGAGCTCATGGCGCATCATGCCGATGCGGAGGACGCCGGGAACAGTCAGGCACTGCCCGGGCTGTCGCCTTCGGAACGCGGTTGGTTGTTGGACCTTTACGACAGCGGTTACGCCGACGCTTACGCCTTGAATGATCAGGAGCCCGGCGCCTATACCTGGTGGCCTGATGGCGACGATGCGGGCGGTCTGCGCACCGATACTCAAATTATTTCCGAGCTTCTGGTGAGCCAAGTTGAGCGCGGTACTATTTTTGAGGAACAGGCGTTCTCACGCCACGCTCCCGTCATCATCGATTACGACCTGAAACTCTAGCCTGCACTGAGTGCGGCCCGCTGCGCGGCCGTAATAGCTTCACAAGCGGAAAAGGCCAGCGCGAGAAGACCCGTCAGTTCCTCCTGACTAAAAGTGGCACCCTCTGCGGTGCCCTGCACCTCGATTAGACCACCCTGCTCCGTCATCACCACGTTCATGTCGCTGTCTGCCGTCGAGTCCTCAGCATAATCAAGGTCCGCTATCGGCAGGCCATTCCAGACACCAACAGAGACCGCTGAGATCAAATGTTTCAGCGGATCGGCATCCAGCTCGCCCGCGCGCTGAAGGTGGTTCAACGCATCAACCACCGCCACACAGGCTCCCGAAATCGCAGCTGTGCGAGTGCCACCATCTGCCTGAATCACATCACAATCAATTTTAATTTGATATTCAGACATTTTTCTTGAAGAGGTCTTAGAAAATTTAAAA
>CAXEVD010000074.1:0-6879 GCA_963999395.1 uncultured Halieaceae bacterium | reverse complement strand
GACGAAATCTCCTCTGGGTATGAGCGACCCGGTAACGAAAACCTCCTCCACTACTATGGAACCATCCAACTCGGGTGACTCTGATTCGGGGCTGTCTTGCGCTACTGCTCGCGCGGCGTTGAGCGAAAAAGATACTGTTAGAAAGAAGCAAAGTAGTAAAGCCTGACGTATCTGAATCACTAGCTATCCCCTGTGGTCAATTGCCTGTCTGAGAGCACCTGTTGGCCACTCCGCAGTTACTGCTGAGCTGCCCTGTGAGTTTGCCACAACAATATTTCACCAACATGAAAAAAAGCAAATTTGACCTCAGTAACGTAACGCATTTGCTCTCAATTAGGGGTGTTGCGTTGCAAATAGGTGACGATGCGTTTTTGCAACGCATAATTGGGAGGGGAAGCCTTATACGCTTGGGGTTTGGTTGTTATCGCACTCTGATGTTGCCCGTTAAGGGGTCAGATCAGCCTGTTAGGCAATGATTCGTCAGCCATAGCGCGTGAAACAAAACCTTTCACAACCCCATAGAGACCTTTGTTGAGTTTTTTTATCAAAGCGTAGGCAGCATCCCCGTCGATCAGCAGCGCATTAGCAGTAGAGGTGATCTCATAGTCATGTTGCGCTCTGACACCGGCGATGGCTTCGGCAACCCCTATTACGCCGCCCTCTCCTATCACCACGGGGAATCCATCTCGGACAATCTTTATTTCTCCAGAGGTAACTACGAGCCCATTTCCAGCAGCCGCTTGGTCATGGATTGCATATGCATCACCTAAGTAAACAGAGTTAGGTCGAGAAAAGTCTGAGAACATTTTATAAGCAACACCGGACGGCTTACCTGATTCTGCCTTGAACCGAGCGCCCTCCTCACCTGAGCTTGCCTTAAGCGATCTAAAGTTGACTTGCAGTAACTGGAGCGTCAGAGAGGAAAATACTGTCTTCAAAAACGGAGCGGCGTTGGTAATCTGCTTTTCCAGCCAGCTCGCGGGGATTTCAAGGCAAACTGACTCTGTGGTGGATCTGGCGGAAGCCAATCTGTGTTTTGTGCCAATGACAGATTGCTCTCCGAAGCTTGCCCCCTTCCGAAGGTGAGCTACAACATGCCGAGCATTATCGACGGAAATCTCTATCTCACCGTCTTGAACGATATACATCGCACTCGCCTTGTCGCCCTCATTAAAAAGGACCGTACCCTCGGGGATTACCAATTCGGAAAGCTTAGGATTTGCCTTAGAAACTCGTCGAACAATGTCACCCATATTTCTCTCCAACACTGCACCTAAAAAGACAAACTTTATGAGCCGATAAACTTAAGACCATAGTCTTATTTCACTGAACCATTTTTGTCATCAGAAAGTCCAAGTTCTGCTGTTTTTTTTCTGAGAAAAGCAATTGACCCGCTGGGCTTAACCAGCCATGGCGCGCCATCAAGGCGTTCGTGAAAGGCAACATTTCATCAATCGGTATTTGCATTTCCTCAGAGAGCAAAGTCGTTTGATGCCAAAAATCATCTCTACCCAGGTTTGCTAAATCAGCGTCCAACAGCCACGGCGACAAGTGAGTGCGAGCAGTTTGAGCGGGGCCTTCAGGATTCAACTGCGTATCCATTATCATTTGCCAGACCATCTCTTGCTCTTCAACAGAAAAATCGTTGGACGCCAACATGGCCTCTCTCGCCATCTCCGCGCCTATAGGTTCGTTCTTAGGTCTTTGCAGAAGAAAACCCGCATCGTGAAATGCTGCGGCAATCATCAACAATAACCGTTCATGTTCATTAAGGTCATCCATTTCCGCCAACGCAAGCGCTTGTTTCATCACATCGAGCGTATGCGCATAGCAATGGTATGTCAGCGACTTATCCAGCTCTGAGTTCATCTTCGAGAGCATATTGGAGATAAGGGGCTCTTCGATATATCGTTGAAGGGATTCCATGCTCGTAGCCACAGTTTCTTCATTCTCAAGGCTATCTATTTTCAAAACCCTTTACCAACTTTGCTTTTGTTGAAATTAGCATTTCGCAAAACGTGGCAAATACGCTTTCTAGGCTCCTCATAGGATGGAAAAAATCTCTGACTTCTCAACAGTTCGTTAAATACGGTGGTTTCAACCACCTGCAAAAGCTAGCAGAGCAGGACGTGTCGAAGCGGGGATGTTTATTTAGGAATCATAGATAGATACTTTTTGAGGTTCCACGCGTGCCTTGGTGTGGCCAATCGACCCTAACATGGAAGAGCTCGGCGGCTAATCAAATGCTCCCGCGGGATCACATGCCACCAAGCGCTCGTGACGCGAGGCGAACAGGAAGGACACAGTTGCAAGCCCGTTTTGGGCAATCCTCGCGGTCCTACCAAATTTTTAAGCCGCTTTATTTTGAAGCTTTATTTTTTTAAGACCCGTGCGTTTTGTCGCGTTCTTGTGCGTGGAGACTACCTAATGCGGGTATCGACCCGGGGCCAATGCAGCCAAGGCTTGCTAACCCACCCGGAGAACCTCGACTAAAGTGACCGACCCCCGGTCTCTTCTAATTGAGACAGTGACCACAGCGTGAGAATGGCCGCTACGAGGATGTAGAAAGATACGTAAAAGATGCCTAACTCATTCCATAACAGTACGGCGATGGTGGGCGCCAAGGCGCCACCGAGAATTGCCCCTATCTGGTAGCCCAGCGATGCACCGGAGTAGCGTACTTCGGTCGAAAAAAGCTCTGTGAAATAAGCGGCTTGCGGGCCGTATTGCATACCCAGAAAGATCATGCCGATTGTCACGGCCAGCGTAATCATCAAGGGACTGCCGGTATCGATCAAAGGGAACAGCGCGAAGCCCCAGACTCCGGTCAAAATGGCACCCCAACGGTAAATCTGCTTCCGCCCAACCCGATCCGACATGCCTGAGAAATAAAACAGTGCAGGGACCATCGCCGCAGCCGCGATCAATACCGATGTCAGCATTTCGTCCCGGGTCAGCTCCACCGACGGCGAATTCAGTCCATACGCAATCACGAACGCGATGAGGATATAGAACGTTACTTGAACGGACAGAAACGCACCGGCAGCAAGCATAATGCGTCGCGGATAACGGCGGATGGCCTCGAGCACGGGGGATTTCTGCACAGTTGCCTGCTCGCCCGATTCCGCCTGCGCAGCTTTCAGCGCCTTGAACGCCTCGGTGTCCTCCATACGCAACTGCACATAAAGAGAAATGCCGATCAGCACGATGCTGGCAATAAATGGCAGTCGCCAGCCCCAATCTATGAATGCCTCATCGCTCATGGAGGTGCTCACGGCCAAAAACGCGAGATTCGCCAGAATCACTCCCACCGCAGCACCCGCCTGCGCATAGGCGCCATACCAACCGCGCTTGTTAGCGGGCGCACTCTCGGTCACCAACAACATCGCGCCACCCCACTGCCCGCCCACGGCGAGGCCCTGAATAAAGCGCAAGGCAACAAGCATGAGCGGCGCGGCAATCCCAATCGACTCATAGGTGGGCAGCAAACCGATAAGCGTGGTGGCCACGCCCATCATCATGAGCGCTATCACCAAGGTGCGCTTGCGGCCCACCTGATCCCCAAAGTGGCCGAACACCACCCCGCCAAGAGGCCGGGCAATGAACCCCACAGCGAACGTGCTGAAGGAGATAATCAGCAGCACCATGGGCGGTAAATCCTGAGGGAAAAACGCCTTGGGGAAGATCACGGCCGCCGCCGTGCCGTAAAGGAAGAAGTCGTACCACTCGATGCTGGTCCCGGCGAGTGAGGTCAACGCCACACGACGCATGTTTTGCTGCTTGGGTGACTCTGCGGACATCCTGATTGCTCGTTATCGTTATACAACGGCAAAACTAACATGACTGACAGCCGGTCGCTCGCTAAGCTGTCGCTACGCGCAGAGCTGTGGTGCAATGCGACCCGCTAAATGTCACCTGATACGAACCAGAGAGCCCCAAAGTCCCACCATGAATCGTCTCGAAACCTTTGCGCAGCATTTCGCGGATGCCGTGTGGGGCACGCCGCTTGTGATTTTGCTTCTTGGCGGCGGGCTATTCTTTTTGATCCTCTCCCGCGCGACGCCCTATCGGCGGTTCGGGCATGGCATCGCGGTGTTACTGGGACGCTACGACACCCCTGATGCCGCGGGCGAGATCTCGCACAAACAGGCCTTGGCCGCGGCGCTCTCCAATACCATGGGGCTGGGCAATATCGCGGGCGTGGCGCTCGCCATTGTCGCCGGTGGCCCGGGGGCGGTGTTCTGGATGTGGGTCTCGGCGATTGTCGGCATCGCGACGAAGTTTTTCACCTGCTCACTTGGTGTGATGTATCGGGGCAAAGACTCGCTGGGCAATCTGCAGGGCGGCCCAATGTATGTGATTCGAGAGGCATTGCCCAAACCCTTTTACCCGCTGGCCGTGTTGTTCGCGCTAGCCGGTCTGATCGGCACGCTACCCATGTTCCAAGCCAATCAGCTGACTGCGCTCATTCAGGGTGCAGCGTTCGATGGCGATGCCCCGGCGTGGGCCCCTCTGCTGATTGGCGTGTCGCTCGCCGGCGTTGTTGGCAGCGTGATCTTTGGCGGTCTGCCGCGGGTGGCCAAAGTGGCGATCGCGCTACTGCCCACCATGGTGATCTTGTATTTGCTCATGACTGCTTGGGTCGTCATCAATCACTTGAGCGCCGTGCCCGTCATTTTGATGAGCATTGTCTGCGAGGCTCTATCACCAACTGCTGTGGGCGGCGGATTTCTCGGGGTCATGCTGATCGGCATTAGCCGGGGGGCGTTCTCTAACGAGGCGGGGGTGGGCACTGAAGTCATGGCCCATGGCGCCGCGAAAACCAACGAGCCGATTCGCGAGGGCATGCTCGCCACACTGGGCCCGGTGTTTGACACCCTGATCGTCTGCACCTGCACCGCCATCGTGATTTTGCTTTGCGGTAATTGGCAGCAACCCGGCGAACTCTCCGGGATCACGCTCACAGCAAACGCCTTCCACGGTGAAATGGGAGGGTTGGGACTCGTGCTGCTCGCATTTGTCGCGCTGATATTGAGCACCACCACCATGTTTACCGGCTGGTACTACGGTGCCAAATGCTTTGGGTTTTTGGCCGGCGCGCAGTGGCAGCCCTACTTTCGCTGGTTTTTTGTTCTGGCGGTGATCTTCGGCGCAACCGTCAGCATCGATGTGGTGTTCAACCTGATCTCGGCGAGCTACGGACTGATGGCGATCCCCACGATGATCAGCTCTATTGTGCTGGCCCCGAAAGTAGCCGCAGCAAGCCGAGACTATTTCGCGGCGCTCTCCGAGAGGACCTGAGTACCGAACTCAGCCGCAACCTGCGCGTCGCTGGCTGGCAACTTGAGGACCAGTAACGCGTTACCTGGCATCTTGCCGGCAAAGGCATAGCCTGAGTTCAATATCAGGCGATCACCGACAATGAGCGGTGCCTGGCCGCCACCGATCGACCCGCCCTGAGCTATGCGACCATCGACCGCAGTGAACGGCTGCGTGGTGTCAAACTCCCACAGCACCTCTCCGCTGCCGATATCAAAGGCCCTCAGCCAGCCTTCATTTGAGCCCGCGAGCACGTAGTCAGCTGTTACTGAAATCGCCGCCGAATAACCGGGGTAACAGCCGGGCCTGCCAAGACACACGTCGTCGCCCGCGGGCGCTTGCCAAACATACTCGCCGTTATCCACATTCAGCGCATAGACTCCAGGTCGCGCGGGCTCATCATAATCACGGCCATCTGGCGCATCACTGATCGGCACGAAGACCTTGCCATCATACGCCGCGAGACCAAAATTCACGCCCGCCACCACACCACCGCGGCCAACCTTGGTTTTCCAAAGCGATTCACCGGTCTCAGCCAGCATCGCCGTTACAACTCCGCCTTTGTCTCCCGCCAGAATAATCCGCCGACCCTGCGAATCTTCACTGATCACAGGCCCTGCGCCGTAGTCATAGTCAGGGCCGTTATCCTCGGGGCAATTAACGGGATCAACGTTCTCGCAGGATCCATTCCAGACATCGCCAAAGCGTGCCTGACGGACCCAGACCGTCCTGCCCGAGGCTTTATCCAACGCAATAATGGCGTCGCTGGTCTCGGACCCTTCTCCCGAATAGTCATCGCCGGTGGCGATGTAGAGGTGCTCCGCATCCATTGCCATGCCGGCCCAGATGGGCACACCACTGGGACCGTACCGAGGCGTGCCCGCGGCGTTAACGCCATGTTGTTCCGCTAGGGGAATGAAATGCCGACGCCACAGTTCTTCGCCCGACCTGGCATCGAGCGCCACGATCGACCCCCTAAACGAACAACAGGGGTAGCCGGCGGCGATCGCCGCGCCCTCCTCTAGCGAAGAGACCGGCACATAGAGCACGCCGTCAGATAACTCCGCGGCGGCCGTCAGCGTGGCGGCACTATGATCCTCAATCCGCATCTTCCATCGCAACTCGCCGGTGAGTGCCGACACCGCGTATTGATTGCCCGTCAGATCGCCAAAAAAGAGCAGTGGATCAACGGATTCGTCAGCGATGTCCCAGGGCTCGAGCGTCAGTCCATTGCGCACCTCACTCGATGCCTGAAATTGCCAGCGGGTGCAGCCGGTCTCCATGTCGAACGCGTAAACCAGCCCGCTCTGACTGCCCACGAACAGGGCGTCCGCACCGAATGCGGGTTGTGAGCGTGCCCGGGTCGCATCCGGATAAGCAAAGGCCCAGTCCACTGTGAGTGAAGCTATATTTTTCTTGGTGACGCGCGCCACCGAGGGAGACATGAAATGGCTCGCTCCAGCCTCCAGTCCCCAATGCTGAAACACCGGCGTCTTGGACAAATCAAACTCAGTGGCGGCGCCCTCACAGGCAATGCCCGCATCGGCGGTGTTGGTCTCG
>CAXEVD010000073.1:0-6966 GCA_963999395.1 uncultured Halieaceae bacterium | reverse complement strand
CAGCATTGCATGCTCGCCCTTGGCTGGCCGCTACCGCGCTCCTGTGGTCTGCCATGCTGGTGGGACTCAAGTATTACTCCGCTGGCCGCGGCGTGTGGGGTTACTTGTGGGTGCGCGCGGTCATGGGGTGGCTGATGCTCACGGCAACCTGGCTTGCTGTGACCGTTTGCTTAACACTGATCAACGGACCTTTTGTCGTCTTCCTATTGATACTGACTGTCGCGGCAGCTGACATCGGCGCCTACTTCGCCGGCCGGCGCTTTGGGCAGCACGCGCTGGCCGCCGAGATCAGTCCGGCCAAAACCTGGGAGGGTTTCTGGGGCGGCATGCTATGCGTGGCGCTGCTGGCCACCTTGATCTGGCAAAACCTGCCCCTGTCACAACTCCATCTGGGTTGGGGCTCGCTCATGGTGCTGGGACTGGCCACGGCAGGGGCCTCGGTGATTGGAGATTTGACAGTCAGCCTGCTCAAGCGGGAAGTGGGTCTGAAAGACTCCGGGTCGTTGCTACCGGGCCATGGCGGTCTAATGGATCGCCTCGACAGTATCTGTGGCGCGGCGCCTGTTTTTGCCCTTGGCCTGTTGTTGATAGGTTACTGATCGATGCGTCGGGTAGCGGTGTTGGGTGCAACGGGCTCTATCGGGCGGTCCACCCTCGATGTGATTCAGCGACACCCCGACCGGTATCAGGTCACCCTGCTGTCTGCTCATCGCTCTGTGGACGATATGGAAACGCTGTGCCGAACCCATCAGCCAGCCCATGCGGTGATGGGGGACCCGGGCGCCGCCGCGGTACTCGCGGAGAGGCTTGCCGACCTGTCGGCGGTGAGGGTCGAATCCGACGCAGCGGTACTGGATGATTTGGTGGCCGAGTCCGCTGTTGATTCGGTTGTCGCCGGGATCGTGGGTTTTGCGGGGCTACGCCCGACGCTGAGCGCAGCCAGAGCGGGGAAAACGATTCTGCTCGCCAACAAGGAGGCGCTGGTGAGTGCAGGGGGGCTATTTATAGAGACGGTCCGCCAGGGCGGGGCCACCCTGTTGCCCGTCGACAGTGAGCACAATGCCATGCATCAGTGTTTGCCGATCGCGTCTGACGGGCGCCCCGATATGACCGATGTCGAGAAAATCTTGCTGACGGCGTCAGGAGGACCGTTCCGGGGTCGTTCCAGATCGTCTCTGGACGCTGTCACGCCTGAGGAGGCCTGCGCGCACCCCAATTGGTCAATGGGCCAGAAGATTTCAGTCGATTCCGCCACGCTGGCGAACAAGGGTCTGGAGTTGGCCGAGGCATGTTGGTTGTTTGATCGACGCCCGGATGAGATCGAGATTGTGGTGCACCCGCAGAGCATCGTGCACTCGATGATTCGTTATCGCGACGGCTCGGTACTGGCGCAATTGGGCCAACCGGATATGCGCACGCCCATCGCTTATTGTCTTGCCTGGCCCGAGCGTGTCGATGCGGGCGTGGAGGCGTTGGATATCGTCAGCGCAGGCCGCCTGGATTTCGAGGCGCCCGATCTGGAGGCGTTTCCCTGCCTCGCCTTGGCGCAGTGGGCCATTACCCAGCCAGGCGGTATGTGCGTTTTCAGCGCTGCCAATGAAATTGCGGTGGCGGCGTTCCTGTCCGGCGAGATCCGTTTTACAGACATCGACAGAGTGATTGACGCTGCGTTGAAAGCGACTGAATTGGCGGAACCTGACAGCCTCGACGCGGTCCAAACACTTGATCAAAAGGCGCGGGAGGTCGCGCAAGCGTATATAGCGAGTAGGCTCACTCGCTCTGAATCCTAGGACGAGGCGGTGCTCGATACCCTGCAAACTATTTTTGTCGCGCTGGCAACCTTTGCCATCGTCGTGGCGTTTCATGAATACGGTCATTTCTGGATGGCGCGCCGTGCGGGGGTGAAAGTCTTGCGGTTCTCGATCGGCTTCGGTCGGCCGCTGTTTCGCTGGCAGGGCAAGGACGACACTGAATACGTGATCGCCGCAATTCCTATGGGTGGCTATGTGCGCATGGCAGATGAGCGCGACGGCGAGATCGCCGAGGAGGATCTGCCCCGCGCGCATAACCGCCAATCCGTGTCCAAGCGCATTGCGATTGCCGCCGCGGGCCCGATCGCCAATTTCCTGCTGGCGGTTGTTGTGCTGTGGGGGCTTTTCTTCAGAGGCGAAGTGGGCATCGTGCCTGAAATCGACACGGTGAACCCGAACTCGCTTGCCGAGGCAGTGGGACTGCAGGCCCGTCAGGAAATTATTGCGATTGATGGTCGCGAAACGCCGACCGTGGCGGCGGTCAATTTCGCGTTGCTCGAGCGGCTTGGGGATTCGGGCATGTTGACAGTGGCTGCCCGCTATCCGGGGTCAAATGTGGTCACCGAGTCTGAAGCGCGCATCAGCCAATGGCTTAAAGGCGAAGAAGAGCCCGATCTTCTCGGGGCGTTCGGCGTCACGATTCGCATGCCGCCGGTGCTTCCCGTGGTCGGAGGGCTGACTGAGGACGGGGCCGCCGCGCAAGCCGGCTTCCTGGAGGGCGATCTCATTATCAGCGCAGACGGGGAGGCGATCCCTCTGTGGATGGATTGGGTGACCTATGTTCGCGCCAGACCCGATCAGGCCATCATAGTGGAGCTCGAGCGTAAGGGTGCCCGTCAGCGTCTCTCGGTGACGCCAGCCGCCACTGTGGCTGAGGGAGAGCGTATTGGCGCGGTTGGCATGTCGGTGGCGCTACCGGTGATTTCGAGTGCGCAGCAACGCCATTTTGACCGGGGGCCGGTGGAGGCGCTGGTGGCTTCGGTGACGCGAACCGGTGACCTGGTGGCGTTTACCTTCAAGTCTATTGGCCGAATGCTGCAAGGGCTGATATCGCCCAGCAACCTCTCGGGACCCATTACGATCGCCAAGGTCGCGGCTTCAACCGCTGAGGCGGGCTGGGTGGCCTGGTTCGGCTTTTTGGCTCTCCTCAGCGTATCTTTGGGTGCCCTGAATCTGCTGCCGATACCCGTTTTGGATGGCGGACACTTGGTGTTTTACGGATTTGAGGCGATTTTGGGCAAGCCGGTGCCGGATCGGGTTCAGATGGCGGGCTATCAGGTCGGACTGGCATTGGTGCTGAGCATCATGGTGTTTGCCCTGTATAATGATTTTTCGAAGTTCTGACGGCGCAGGATGACAGGCTGTTGCACAACCACCGACGCTCGCCCACGGGCGCCAAGCGCGCAATCGTGCGGCTTGCGCGGCGATGTTTGGACAGGTTTTACAGAAAACACCTTATGCGGTTAACACACCACCACAAGCAGCGAGGCACTCGCCTCGGGGCACTCCTTACGTCGCTGGTCGCGCTGCTAGCTTCCTTCGGCGGTGGGCAGTTGGCGCTGGCTCAGACCGAGCCCTTTGTCATTCAGGATATTCGTGTGGAAGGTTTGCAGCGGATCTCGCCGGGGAGTGTGTTTGCGGCGCTGCCGGTTGGCGTTGGCGATACGGTGGATACTTTTGCCGTGCGCGCAGCGGCCAAGAGTCTGTTCGCCTCAGGCAATTTTGATGATATCTCGATTGCCCGGGACGGTGGCGTGCTGGTGGTGGTTGTGGCGGAGCGTCCCAGCATCAGTGAGATCACCATCGATGGCAACAAGGCCATTGAGACTGAGGCGCTGTTGGATGGACTCAAGGGAGCAGGCCTGTCCGTGGGTCAGGTCTTCCAGCGCTCTACGCTGGAGGGGATGCAGCTCGAGCTCCAGCGTCAATATGTGTTGCAGGGCCGATACGACGCGACGATTGACTCCGAAGTTATCGCTGAGCCCCGTAATCGCGTGTCGATAGCGATCGACGTGAACGAGGGCACGGTGGCCACGATTCAACACATCAATGTGGTGGGCAACACGATTTTCTCAGACGAGGACCTGATCGATCTGTTCGAGCTCAAGACCGGCGGTTGGTTTTCGTTTTTTACCAGCGACAACAAATATTCCAAAGAAAAGCTGACGTCCGATTTGGAAACGGTGTCTTCCTATTATCTGGATCGCGGTTATCTGCAGTTCAATATTGACTCTACTCAGGTCGCGGTCTCTCCCAACAAGGAAGAGGTCTACATCACAGCGAACGTCACCGAGGGTGCCAAGTTCACTGTCAGCGAGGTGGGCTTGAGCGGTGATTTGGTGCTGCCCAAGGAAGATCTCAATCGTTTCTTGATCGTACAGCCTGAGCAGATCTATTCCCAGCAACTGGTGACCGCCACCGAGGATTACCTGACTCGCCGTCTCGGTAACGAGGGCTACAATTTTGCCAAGGTCACTGGCATGCCCGAGATCGACGAAGAAAACAGCACGGTGGTCATGAAGTTCTTCATTGACCCCGGCAAGCGCACCTACGTTCGACGCATCAATTTTGCGGGCAATATGACCACCATGGATGACGTGTTGCGCAGGGAAATGCGTCAGATGGAGTCAGCCCCCGCCTCTTCCGCGGCCATCGAGCAGTCCCGCATCCGGCTCGAGCGGCTGGGCTTTTTCAAAACGGCGACGGTGGAGACCAACGAGGTTCCTGGCTCTGACGACCTGATCGACGTCGATTTTGCGGTTGAAGAGCAGTCCTTTGGGTCGATCGGCGGCAGTTTGGGCTACGCGCAGGACGCGGGTTTGATTCTCGGGCTGAACCTGCAGCAGAACAACTTTCTGGGAACCGGTCGCCGGGTTGGGGTCTCGCTGAACTCCTCCCGTTTCCAGGATGTGATCAACTTGAACTACACCAATCCCTATTTCACGGAAGACGGTGTCAGTCGCGGATTCGGCATCTTTTACCGCAAAACCGATCTCTCCAAGATCAATGTGGCGAGCTACACCACGGATACCTGGGGGGGTAGCATGAATTTTGGCTACCCCATCAGCGAAACGCAGCGACTCGGTTTCTCGTTAGGGGTTACTGACACCAAAATCACGTCGGGTCAGTACGCGGTGCAGGAGATTTCCGCCAGCCCCCGGCTCGCCCCTGAAATTGAGTACTGGTTCTACTCAACGCTGCAGGACGATGGGACCTACGCTGCCGCCGAAGTGCTGCAGCCCATCGACACGCTGCCTCTTTCAGCGCTCTCACCGCCCGATAACGAGGGCTTTCTGGATCTGAACGGGGATGAGTATCTGAATTGGAGCGTAACCGGCAGCTGGCTGCAGTCGACACTTAACCGAGGTCAGTTGGCGAACCGCGGTGCGTCACAGTCGGTATCGCTGGAAATCGCGGTGCCCCCCTCCGATCTGGAGTTTTACAAGCTGAACTACCGCGGCGAGATCTATTTCCCGCTGTTTGGTGAATTCACGTTGCACCTACGTGGTGAGTTGGGCTATGGCGACGGCTATGGCGATACCACCGAGCTGCCTTTTTATGAGCACTTTTTTGCTGGCGGTTTTGGTTCGGTCAGGGGTTATGAAGTGAACACTCTTGGTCCTCGTGCAACGGAACCTATTGTTTACACTGCCAACACCGCTGCGACTGCTATTGATGAGAATGGGCGCCCCACACAATTTGGCGGGCCTGACGGTCGCGGCTATGGTTATACGGTTGACCCACAGACAGGGAAGATTCCGGTCCAGCAGTTTAGCACCAGAAACAGGCCGAACCCTTTCGGAGGCAATGCCCTTATAGAAGGTAGCGCAGAACTGTTGTTTCCGATGCCGTTTATCAAAGATCGGAGTTCGCTGAGATCGGCGCTGTTCTTTGATTTTGGCAACGTTTTCAATACAAATTGCCGTGAAAATCAGGTGAATTGTTTTGGTATCGACGCCGGTGAATTACGTTACTCTGTTGGTATTGGCGTAACGTGGCTGTCCGGCTTTGGCCCACTGACCTTCAGTTTGGCCAAGCCGCTAAATGCCAGTCCAATCGATGAAAGGGAAGTCTTCCAGTTCACGCTGGGACGAGGCTTCTGACATGAGAAAAAATGGAGAAAGTTCAATGAACGCACGTGTGTGGCTGGCAGGCCTGCTGATGGCCGTTTTGCCATCAATCGTTTTGGCGCAGGGCCGAATTGCGGTCGTCAATCTGGAACAGGCGATTCTGCAAACCGATGTGGCGCAACAGCGACTGCAGGAGTTTGAGGCCAATGAGGACTTCGCATCCGATAAGTCACAGTTTGATGCCTTGCGTGCCGAGCTGGATCAACTGGTCAAAGATTTCCAACGTGACCAGGCAGCGATGAGTGAGGAAGATCAGGTCGCGGCGCGACAGAAGATGGCCAGCAAGCAGTCTGATCTCGAGTACGTTGCCAAGAAATTGCAAACGCTGCAGACGCAGAATGCGCAGCGCGTGATGCAGGAACTGGCGCCGCAGGCACAAGAGGTACTGCGCGAGATCATCGAGACCGATCAGATTGGCCTCTTGCTCCAGCAGCAGGCCGTTATTCACGCCGACCTGGGCTACAACATCACGGCGAAAGTCTCGGACAAGATGAATCAACTGGGCGCTGAGTAAGCCCCATGACCACCCTCGGGGAGCTCGCCAAAGCCTTGGAGCTCGAGCTCCGGGGGGATCCAACGCGCTCCATCGCCAATCTGGCGGCACTGGAGTTAGCCACCGCGGATGATCTGAGCTTCGTCTCAGAAAAAAAGCATCTTTCCAAGGTATTCGATACCAACGCGGGCGCGCTGATTTTGCACCCTGACTGGGTCGAGAGTTGGTCCGGCTGCGCGCTACTGAGCGACACGCCCTATGTGGCGTTTGCCAAAGCAAGCCGCATTTTCGATAACCATCCACCGAGCAGCGGGCGAATCCATGATCAGGCCTCGGTTGCAGACAGCGCTAGTCTCGGTGCTGAAGTCACCATTGATGCAGGTGCCTGCGTGGAGGCGGACGCGGTGCTTGGCGATCGCGTCTGGATTGGCGCGGGTGCTTATGTCGGCCATGGCGCGAACATCGGTGCTGATACGGTAATTAAGCCCGGTGCGGTGATCTGTCACGCGGTGAAAATCGGCCAGCGCTGCAC
>CAXEVD010000072.1:0-6975 GCA_963999395.1 uncultured Halieaceae bacterium | reverse complement strand
AGAGTACAACCTCGATCTCATCACGACGGCACCGACTGTTATCTATGAGATCGTGAAAAAGAGTCAGGAGACCATTTACGTCGACAACCCCTCCAAATTGCCGGATGTGGCGGATATCGAGATTATGCGGGAGCCCATCGCCCGTTGCACAATCTTGACGCCTCAGGAGTATCTAGGGGCGGCCATCACCCTCTGTGTGGAAAAGCGCGGCGTACAGGTAGACCTGCAGTTCCTGGGCCAGCAGGTGCAGGTGATTTATGACATCCCCATGGCGGAGGTGGTGCTCGATTTCTTTGATCGTTTGAAGTCGGTCAGTCGCGGCTACGCGTCCCTCGATTATGGGTTTGAGCGATTTGAAGCGGCGCCGCTGTCCCGTTTGGATGTGTTGATCAATGGTGACCGCGTCGATGCCTTGGCCATCATTGTGCATCGCGACCATGTACAGTCGCGCGGGCGGGTATTGACGGAAAAAATGAAAGAGCTAATTCCACGGCAAATGTTTGATGTGGCAATTCAGGCGGCTGTTGGCGGCAAGATTGTGGCGAGACAAACGGTTAAGGCACTGCGGAAAAACGTGACAGCCAAATGTTACGGCGGTGACGTGACGCGGAAGAAGAAGCTGTTGGAAAAACAAAAAGCCGGCAAGAAACGCATGAAGCAGGTCGGTAACGTCGAAATACCCCAGTCGGCATTTTTGGCGGTATTGCAGGTTGATGGCTGAAGGCGCGGTGCGATTGGCGGTGTATCATCTCCGGGGTTGAACGACGGGTTGCAAGGAATAGGCGCTGTGGATCACTCAGAGTGAGATGCTCCGGCGCATAGAGATTAGTTCGGGTTATGAATATTGATTTTCCGCTGATTCTGGTGATCGTCGTGCTCGGCAGTGGGGCCATCTGGCTACTCGACAGCTTGCTGCTCGCCCGGGGCAGGGCGACCCGCCGGCTTCAGCTGGCTGAGCAGTTTCCCGGATACGATCAAGCCGGATCAAAGGCATCACAAGCGTTTGCCGAGGCCTGCGATAGAGAGGCCAGTGAACCAGCCGTGGTGGAGTACGCGCGCTCATTTTTTCCTGTCCTGGCGGTCGTATTGGTGCTGCGTTCTTTTTTGTACGAGCCCTTCCAGATTCCCTCATCATCAATGGTGCCTACCCTCGAGGTGGGCGACTACATTTTGGTGAATAAGTTTTCGTATGGTCTTCGGTTGCCCGTGACACGTACCAAGATTCTGGACGTGGATGAGCCGGAGCGTGGCGATGTCATGGTGTTTTTCCCGCCCCATCAAAACGACACGTATTACATCAAGCGGGTCATCGGCATTCCGGGTGACCGAGTTGCTTATCGGAACAAGCAGCTGCTAGTGAACGGGGAACCGGTGCCGCAGCAGTGGCTGGCGGAGTTTCCAAGGGGTCGATATACGGTCAAAATGGGCCGGGAGGCGTTGCCCGGGACCGACGGTCATCTGATGCAGGTCGATAATCGCCGGGGACCGCGCAACTTTTCGGTTGTCGTGCAGCCCGGCCACTATTTTATGATGGGCGACAACCGCGATAATAGTAGCGACAGTCGTGTGTGGGGCCAGGTCCCGGAGCGAGATATCGTCGGTAAAGCGGTGGCGATATGGATGCATTGGGAAGAATTTCTCAGCGTGCCCTCTTTCGGGCGGGCGGGAGCCATTGACTGACCCGCCAGGAGGGTAGGTCATGAACAGACATCAATTTGTAGCAAGACAGCCCATGAGACGTGCCGGTGTTCAAGGCTTTAATAAAGGGCGGTATCGCTCAATCTGCTGTTGCTTGGTGTGCTGCTGGTGATGTCGCTCCGTGTCGTGCCCAGTTACATGGAATATCTTACGATCAAAGACCTGATCACCCGCGCCGCAGAGGAATACGACCGCCGTAGCGAGACGGTCACCGATCTGAGAGTCCGTTTAGCAAAGCTGCTGAACACTAACCGAATTTATGACACCAGTATTGATGACATTGAAGTCTATCGAGAGCGGGGTGCCATTGTCATCGACGCGAACTACGAGAAGCGTTTCCCGCTTTTCTGGATACTGGATGGTGTCATGAAGTTCGAGGGCCTGATTGTCGAGACGGCGCCAACGAGCCGGACTTGAGCGAGCCAAGCCAGCCTCAACTCGACGCGCTACAGGGCAGGCTGTGCTACCAGTTTTCTGATCCGACGCTGTTGAAGCGGGCGCTGACACACCGCAGCGCTGGCAGGCATCACAATGAGCGGCTGGAATTTCTTGGTGATGCCGTTATCGGCTTGGCGGCAGCTTCCGCGTTTTACGACCGATTCCCTGAGGCCGACGAAGGCGTGCTCAGCCGTTTGCGTGCGCTGGTGGTGAGCGGCCACTCGCTGGCGGCGATCGCCAAAACGTTTGACTTGTCCCCGTGCCTGATCCTTGGAGAGAGCGAGCGTAAGAGCGGTGGTCGACACCGGGACTCGATACTGGCCGACACCCTCGAGGCGCTGCTTGGTGCGGTTGCGCTGGATGCCGGTCCAGAGACAGCGCTTCAGGTGGCAGGCGAATGGCTTCGATCAGCGATAGAGTCAGCGTCACCCAGTGACACGATTGATGCAAAGACGCAGTTGCAAGAGTGGTGTCAGGCCCGCGGTGAGGCGCTACCGGAGTACAAGGTAGTCGAGGTCCTGGGGAGCGATCATCTGCAGTCTTTCCGCGTGTGCTGCCGCTTGCCGAGTCGGCAGCGTGAGACCGAGGCAACCGGGACAAGCCGACGCCGAGCGGAGAAGTCTGCCGCGGCAGAGATGCTGAGCCAAGTGTCGGGGCAGGCGAGTGGCTGAACAGCGTTGTGGAATGGTGGCGATTGTAGGGCGCCCGAATGTCGGTAAGTCCACGTTGCTGAATCATTTGCTGGGACAAAAGCTCAGTATCACGTCTCGTAAACCTCAGACAACCCGCCACCAAGTGCTCGGGGTGAGCACAGTTGGAAATACCCAGCTCATTTATGTCGATACGCCGGGCATGCACCTCGGTCAGTCCAAGGCGATTAACCGGGCCATGAACAAGGCGGCTGCGTCGGCACTGAACGATGTGGACCTCACGCTGTTTCTATGTGACCGCACCAAGTGGACCGAGGAGGATGAGGTTGTGTTGGAGCTGGTTGGCCGACATCGCACACCCGTCGCTCTTGTCATCAACAAGGTCGACTTAATGGAGCAGAAGAATGAATTACTGCCCTTTACCGAGTCGCTCTCCGCGCGCTGCGAATTTGACGCAGTGTTCCCGATTTCGGCACTGCGGGCACACGGACTGAACGAGCTCGCCGATTATGTGGCGACGCAGGCTCCCGCTGGGCCACATCTTTTCCCCGAGGACCAGATCACCGATCGGAGTCAGCGATTTCTGGCTGCCGAACTGGTGCGCGAGAAGATTGTCAGGCAGCTGGGTGATGAGCTGCCTTATGCCACGGCGGTCGAGATCGAGGCATTCGAGCAGGATGAGCGAGGTATCTTGCACATCAATGCGCTCATTCTGGTCGAGCGGGAAGGCCAGAAAAAAATCCTGGTTGGAGAATCTGGCGGCCGATTGAAGTCGATTGGGACGTCGGCGAGGCGTGATATGGAGCGCGCGTTTGACAGCAAGGTGATGCTGAAGCTGTGGGTGAAGGTGAAGTCTGGGTGGTCAGACGACATCCGGGCCCTGAAAACCTTGGGGCTGGACCCGCAGGGCGACCAATGAGCACGGCGCAGCCGGCCTGGGTGCTGTCCCGGCAAAGTTACGGCGACAGCGGGATGCTGGTGGAGTTCTTCAGTGTGGAGCTCGGGCGTTGCGGCGCGGTCGTGAGGGGCGCTCATCGCCGTAAGCGGGGAGGGAGCCTCGCCTCACTGTTGCAGCCCTTTCACCCGCTTCTGATTACCTTTGCAGGCCGCAGTGAGCTGAAAACATTGCGCTCAGCCGAAGCGCCGAGGCCAGGCTACCTGCTGCGAGGTGATGCATTGATGAGCGGCCTTTACCTGAATGAACTGCTGGTCCGCTCGCTGCCCCGTATGGATGTGTCGCCATCCCTGTTTCTGGCCTATGGGCAGGCGATTGAGTCTCTCTATGAGGGAGCCGGCGAGGAGAGCCTGCGTCGCTTTGAGCTCGTTTTACTGAGTGAGCTGGGCTATCGCGTGGCATGGGACAGCGATGAGTTGCGGGAGCCCATCAGGGCTGAGGCGCACTACCGCTTTGAGGTGGATCGCGGTTTTTGTATCGCGGAGGGTTCCGCTCCGAAGTCTGGGGGCGACCGCTTGCTACCAGGGGTGCACATCATTCGCCTCGGGCAGTGGTGGGAGGGAGCGGATACATTGGGTAACGAGGAACTGGCGCTGCTAAAGGGGATTACCCGTGTGGCGGTCAGCCAGCTAACAGGGGGTCGGGCGATTCGGACTCGAGAAGTTTTTAAAGATCTTAAGAGCCTGGGTAAGGGGGCTTGAAAGTGATGTGTTTTGAATCGATGTGCATCGAATGCCGATTTGGGCCTGAAGCGATTGTGACGGGCCAAGGCCGATGAGTGCGTCCAAAGATTACCCGACGATTGAGCACACTGTAGGCAAGACGCCGCTGGTAAGGCTTCAGCGCCTACCGGGAGAGACCAGCAATACCATTCTGGGGAAGCTGGAGGGCAACAACCCCGCCGGCTCGGTCAAGGATCGCCCGGCGATGAGTATGATCAACGAGGCGGAGTCCCGTGG
The DNA here is from genome assembly GCA_963999395.1 of uncultured Halieaceae bacterium. Classification (GTDB taxonomy): domain Bacteria; phylum Pseudomonadota; class Gammaproteobacteria; order Pseudomonadales; family Halieaceae; genus Luminiphilus. The sequence continues at coordinate 2,275 of CAXEVD010000072.1, read as the reverse complement.
CGTGATTGCACCCGGCGACACACTCATTGAGGCGACCAGTGGCAATACCGGTATCGCATTGGCAATGGCCGCTGCGGTCAAAGGCTACCGGCTCAAGCTGATCATGCCGAGCAATCAAAGCGAGGAGAGAAAAGGCGCCATGCGTGCCTACGGCGCTGAGTTGATTGATGTGTCGCCGGAGCAGGGCATGGAGGGTGCCCGCGATTTAGCCCTGTGGATGCAGTCCAGCGGTGAGGGTCTGGTGCTGAATCAGTTCGCCAATCCCGATAACCCCGGAGGCCATTTTGCCACGACGGGCCCCGAGATTTGGGAACAAACCGGCGGCAGCGTGACGCACTTTGTAGCCTCGATGGGCACAACCGGAACCATCATGGGGGTGTCGCGGTTTCTAAAATCGCAAAACCCTGACATTCAGATTATTGGCCTGCAGCCGACGGACGGTTCCCAGATACCCGGAATCCGGCGTTGGCCGCCCGAATATTTACCCGATATTTATCAGCATGAGCGCGTTGACCGGGTCTTGGATATCAGTCAGCGTGAATCAGAGCAGATGATGAAGCGCCTTGCCCGTGAGGAGGGTATTTTTGCAGGTGTCTCTTCCGGTGGTGCCATCGCGGCAGCACTCAAGCTCAGTGCAGAGGTCGAGGAAGCGACGATTGTGGCGATTATTTGTGACCGGGGAGACCGGTATCTATCGACCGGTGTTTTCGTCTAGGTGGATGGATGGTGGCGCCGGTTCGTTAGGGTCAACATGCTCGACGAGGCTCAACCCCGTGCTGGGAGAGGTATTGAAAATCTATGACCGATGACGCGACGACAACTCAGGGTGGGATTCGGTCGTTACTCGACATCATGCGGCAGCTACGGGACCCCGATTCTGGATGCCCTTGGGATCTGGAGCAAAACTTCCACACGATTGTCCCCTACACCATTGAAGAGACATACGAGTTGGCTGATGCGATAGCTGCCGAAGATTTTTCGCAGATCCGAGATGAGCTGGGCGACGTGTTGTTTCAGGTGGTGTTTTACGCGCAAATGGCGAGCGAACAAGCGCTTTTCACCTTTGAAGATGTTGTAGACGGCATCGCGGAGAAATTGCGCCGCAGGCATCCGCATGTTTTCGCGGCAACTGATGGGCAAAGCTTGTCGGCAGGTGAAGTCAAGGAGCGATGGGAGCAGATCAAAGGAGAGGAGCGACAGCAAAAGAACCAGCAGGGCGCATTGGACGATGTCCCCAAAGCATTGCCGGCTCTCAGCCGGTCTCAAAAGCTGCAGAAACGGGCGGCGCATGTTGGTTTTGATTGGAGTGAGCTTGATACGGTGCGGGAAAAGGTGGATGAAGAGCTGGGCGAATTAGCCGACGCTGTCTCCGAGGGCGATTCCGCGGCCATTGAGAGTGAAGTGGGCGATATTTTTCTCGCGATGGTGAACTTGGCGCGGCATCTCGGCGTAGATGCAGAAGCCGCTTTACGTCATGCCAACCGTCGCTTCGAGGATCGGTTTCGTCTGATGGAGACGGCGGCAGAGCGTGAAGGCAGTCATCTCGGCGAGGAATCGCTGGAACGATTGGAGGAGCGTTGGCAGACCGCCAAGCGCGAGCTGGCAGACAGCGCCTCGGCGCCTGACTGAGGTTTCGCGCGAGGTTCTCAATCAGCTTGCGGCCCGACGGATGCCTGTGTAGCGTAGCTACCACGCAAAGCATAACCGGACACGCTGCGGCGTTACCCGATAAGCACCGAATAAGAGAAGTTACCTATGCGCATCATCCTCCTTGGCCCCCCAGGCGCGGGAAAGGGCACACAAGCCCAGTTTATCTGTGAGCAGTTTGGTATCCCTCAGATCTCAACGGGTGACATGCTCAGAGCGGCAGTGGCGGCGGACACGCCGCTGGGCCAGCAAGCCAAGGCCATTATGGACGCCGGTGGCCTGGTCTCCGATGACATTATTGTTGGGCTCGTCAAGGAGCGGTTGTCTGAGCCGGATTGTCAGAGCGGTTGCTTGTTTGATGGTTTTCCGAGAACGATCCCCCAGGCGCAGGCGATGGTGGATGAGGGCATCGCGATTAATCATGTGCTCGAAATCGCGGTGTCCGACGATGAAATTATCAAGCGGCTGAGCGGCCGCAGAGTTCATCCCGGGTCAGGCCGTGTTTACCATGTGGAGTATAACCCGCCCGCCGAGCCGGGCGTGGATGACGAGACCGGTGAGGCATTGATTCAACGCGATGACGATCAAGAAGATACGATCCGCAACGGGCTCTCTGTCTATCACGATC
>CAXEVD010000071.1:0-6984 GCA_963999395.1 uncultured Halieaceae bacterium | reverse complement strand
TCTTTGTTTGCCTTCAAAACTCATCGTATTCACCACCGTGTGGACTTGAGGATCAGCCAGCCGCCTGCCAGAACGCGTAAACCGGGTCGCCTTTGCCCCGCTCACCCTTCACCATGTCCTCGAACATGCCCAGCCCCATCAGATCTTTTGAATCGGCAGAGGTGGTCCAGTCCATCACAAAGGTCCGATGGCTGATCTTCCACTCACCATTGCGGCGCTCATAGCGATCGATATAGCGTCCACCGGTCATCACATCCTGAGGTGAGTCACCTTTTGTGCCCTGAAAGGCCACCACGTAGCTCTCTCCCACCGCATTATCGCCGTCGATGTCGATCCAGTGGTTGGTCACCGTGTGGGCAACCCGGGTCGAAGTCTCATCGAGCAGCCCGCCGATCGCGGTGGCGAACTCCACAGCAGGACCGTTGAAGGCACCAGACACAATCGCGGCATCGTCATGAAATGCAGAACGAATAATCTTAGGGTCGCCCCGGTCCACGCCTCGCGCGTAACGACACCCGAGTTCTGATATCGCCTGCTGTGCGACCACTTCCTCAAGCGCTTGAGTTTCGTCCATCGGAACGCTCTCCTTCATCGATTTATTAGAGCTTGCGTGTGCTGCCATCAGCGCACTGCCCGCATCCCACGGAAAGTGCGCCCCCTGAGGGCCGAAAGTCTGGGGCGCAAACGCCGGTCGAGTCGCTGCAGGCTGGGGCGAGGGAAACTGGGTGATCCAGTCCAAAACATACTGGCGATGCTGCATGCGCCAACCACCTAGTTTGTAACTGTGTCGGTCGAGGTATCGCCCCCCTACCAGATGTGGCTGAGGATCGCCGTCAGTCGGCAGGGTCACCCAGGCCATCACATAGCTTTCGCTGATGGCGCTGCGGCCCTCAACCGCAGTCCACATATTGCTAGTGCGGTGCGAGGACATTGGCGCACCGTCGTGCATCGCCGCAATCGCTGCTGCAAACTGCGCCGCCGAGCCTTGCAGTGACCCATAATCAACGGTGCCATCATCGTGATAGGCCTCGCACAGGAGCGCCTCATCCGCCCGATCAATCCCCCGCGCGTGTTGCGCGAGACGATTCTGTATCACGCTACGAGACCACGCCTCCCATGCACCCGAATCGGGGCCCCAATCGGCAGCGTCACCAGCTTGATTTGTTGTCATCGACCGCGACTCAACGGGAAACAGCAACAGTGATGGAGGACGGAGACCGCTGCGACATGGTCAGTCGGACATCAAATCGTTCAGGTGCTCGTGAAAGGCCTGCACGCGCCGCTCTTGATTCGGCATCCAGTACCCCTGATACCCCGCTGACGCCAGACCTTTCTGCTGCATCTCGGCGATGCTCAAATCTTGATCCGCCGTGGTACCCAGAGTCTTTTCGCCATACTGAATATGCTCATGGGGCGCGTCGGCAACCGGCAGATCTGGCCCACCCGCCGGTGACGGTGTCATCTCCTGCCCTTCGACACGATTCACCAACCACCAATGATCGAAGAGACACTGCGCGGGGTCCGTTGGGTGCGGGCGCGGGCGCAACAGCTGCACCCCATCCGGGCCCACCGTAATCACGTTATTGGGAAACAGGTTGTAAATCACATAGTCGGTGAGCTGGTAATCCGCGCGATATTTGTAGTGCACATAGCCCTGCGCCTCACCGCGCTCGCGCTTGGCGGCCTGAATATCCACCCGCAGCTGCCGCCAGGTATCGCGGCCCACGTAATCGTCGCTGTTCACATCCCAGGCGGCGGCCATACTTTTTAAGGGCTCACCGATGATGTCGCTGCCGTATTGCACAGAGGGCATAAAGGAGGGAAACCAGCCGCGGTTGTGGCCATTAGGGAAGCAGTCGAACTGGCAATCTTCATAGTCAGCCGCGACATAGGGGATCAACTCGGGATGCAGCACTTTGACGTGGTAGGCCTCGTTAAAGTTATCGGTGATGATCTTCCAATTGCTGCGGGTCTCGGCGGTCATGTCCAGCACCCGGAGCATGTCCTCGATTCGGTGTGACTCGAGCTCACGACAGATCGTCTCGCCCAAGCTGGCATCCAACGTTGGCGCGTCTGGGTCGAGGTTGTACCAGATCAATCCGAATCGTTCCTCGCAGCGCATCTCTTTAAGGCGCGCCTTGCCACAGGGACTCTCTGGAAAATCTTCTTCGTCGGGTACTGAAGTCACCACTCCCGCGCGGTCGAAGGTCCAGCCGTGGTAGGGGCAGGAGAATTCCTGCACGTGCCCGTCTTCAGCCTCGGTGATGCGGGTGCCGCGGTGCGGGCAAGAGTTAAAAAATGCTTTGACTAAACCATCCTCCTGGCGAGCCATGATGATGGAGTCGATCCCCAGCTCAGTAGTGAGATAGTCACCGGGCTCCGGCATTTGATACGCCACCCCACCGATATTCCAGACGGTGTGCCACACGTTTTGGTACTCGCGCTGCAAGTAGTCTGTGCAGGTATAGCGGTCACTGCCGACTGAGTCACCGCGCAACTGCGGCTCGGCCTCTTTGGGCGGCCGTGTCAACGCACGTTCAAGGATCACGGGGTTTGCTGCGTTCATTATCTCTCCAGCTAATCGAATATCTGCTGCCCATAAAGCTTAGGGCCGCTTATCAATGACTTCGCCAGCTACCTTCTCAAGGCGCATGTCATAAATCTGCCAGCCGACGCCCTGGGTGTAGCGGACTTTGCTGTAGTAAGTACCCAAATAAATATCGATCACACGATCATCATCTTGGTGCCACGCCTGCAGGAAGCTACTCATCTTGCCCTCACCAACTTTGCCGTCGGCATCGGGCAGGCTGTCGAGCTCCACAATCTGCGTGCCCAGCAAGTGCTGTGTGGAATCGAATACGGAGAGCGCGCCGTCCACTACCTTCACCCAATCATCGGGGCCGACCACCCGAAACTCCGCGCCGCTGGGGTCACTGGCGCGAATCGTGGCATCCTGAGTGAAGATCCTGTGATAAACCGCCCGGCCGGCTTCAATGTTCTCCGGTACATTGGTGCCGATTTGATCCGTCGCACGGGCGTAGAGTCTTTGGAGGTACTCAATCTCGTGCTTGGCCAACATCTCGGCCACGTCGTGATCATTCGCCTGCACAGACATCGTCCCCATCCAGCACCACATCAGCGTGGCCAACCATACTGCTCGTTTCATTGCTGCCCTTACTCCTCATACTTTTTCCAGCGCTCATCGAGATCGCTCATGTTTGTGGCCCATAGCGGAGGGCTAGCAACCGACCCCACAGCAACGGCCTCAACTCCAAGCGCCCGTCAGCTCCCTTTGCGACCTGCGAGGTAATCGTTCAGAACCTCGTGAAAATAACGCACCCGCGACTCCTGATCAGCCAAATAGTAATCGTGGAAGCCTTTCGACTCCCAGCCATTTTGCTGTGCCTCTGCGAGCATCATGTCCTGCCACACGATCGAGTCGACGATCTCAGGAATGCCCTGCCCGCCAACAAAATCCAGGGTTTCTGATTCGCATTCGGTCACCGGGAACAGCCCTTGAGTCATGATGCCGTGGGCCTCAGCCTGTCCCTCAACGGGGAAAGCCATGCACCACAGATCGAAGGTGCATTTGGTGGGATCTCTAGGGTCGGGCTCGGTACGGAAAAAGATGAGATTGTCGGGCAGGAACGAGATCGTCACGTTGGGAAAAATGACGGTGTGCGGGCTGTCGGTGAGCTCCTCGTCATTCATGTGCTCGTAGTGCAGGTAGCCCTTTTCTTTCCAATGCTTTCGCTTTGCCGCCTTGAGGTCCATCCAGCCCTGAATCGCTTTGGTTTCAAAATCCGGGTAGCCGTCGGGGTCGATATCCCACATGCGAAGAATGTCATCGAAAGGATGCGGCTCACCCTCAGGCAACCGATCGCGCAGACTCGGGCGCATCGGCTGTACCGTGCGCCCGTGCCCGTTGGGCCAAATCTCTGAGCGCGCGCTCCAATAGTCCTGATCAATCCACGGTGGCACCTGCGGGTGTGCAGTGCGTGTGTGGTAGGACTCACTGAAGTTGACCGACGCGAATTTCCAGTTGGTGTTAAGCCGAATCTTGCGCGCAAAGATCCGGACCGCCGTCCCCATAGGATAGTTTTTGTAGATCTCGGGTAATGGATGCAGGTAATCCATCAGCCCCGGGCTGTCATCACTAAAGCTGTACCAAACAAAGCCGCCCCAGGTGTCGCATCGCAATTCCTTGAGCTGCAGCTTTCCGCAGGGGTCACCTTGCGAGAAGTTTTCGGGGTCCTGTACCGATTTCAAGACACCATCGATGCCCCACACCCACCCGTGGTAGCGACAGTGGAAGTCTTGAACCGATGAGCTTTCTTCTACCAGCCGTAGCGCGCGATGCTGACACACATTGTAAAAAGCCCGAATAGACCTATCCTCTTGCTTCGCACAGATCACCGACTGGCCCATGAAGTCATGCACGACAAAATCGCCCGGCTCCTCAAGCTCCACCAATCGCCCCGCCACATGCCAGATCTTGGTCCACATGTGCTCCCACTCTTGTTGAGCGAACTCCCGGGAGTAGTAACGATCTCCAGAGACCGCATCTCCCCGGAGTAAAGAGGGATCCCTCCCGTCCATCGTGTCCGGGTGGACGGGTATGTTCAGAACGGGGATCTCGAGCTGCGGTTTGTTCATGTTTAGTAACGCACTTTTTATTAATGCACTGGGTTTTTAGAGCACCGAGATGGCATCGGCTCTGCCAACCGTGACAATATAACGCCTCTGCGCCATGGTGCGAACTCCAGCCGAAACGCGGCTCAAGGACCACAGAATGCTCAACCGTCAGGTCGTCTTAAAACGCCACCCACAAGGCATCCCATTGCCGGAAGATTTTGATTTGGTCGAGGGCGCGATCGCCCAGCCAACCGAAGGGCAGATGCTGGTCCGCAACCTGTTTTTCTCTTTGGAGGCCGCGATCCGAGGCTGGCTGGATGGTAAAGCAAACTACTTTGAACCCATCCCGCTGGGCGGCGCCATTCGTGGACCTTCCGTTGCACGGGTCGTTGAATCGCATCTGGCGGGCTTTGAGGCTGGCGATCTGATCTTTGGCCTGCACCACTGGGAGGATTATTCGCTCAGCGACGCCAATACGGTGCTGCTTTCCAAGCTCTCCCCAGAGCCCGACATACCCCTCTCCTACTACTCCGGCGGGCTGGGCGGCTCAGGCCACACGGCGTACGTGGGCCTCCATGAAATTGGTAAGATCCAAGCGGGAGTAACCGTACTGATCAGTGCCGCGGCTGGCGCTACCGGCTCCATGGCAACCCAGATCGCCAAATTGCGCGGCTGCAACGTCGTGGGCATCGTCGGCAGTGACGAAAAGGCGGAGCTGCTGACAAACACCTTGGGCGCCAATGCAGCAGTGAATTACAAAACCTGCGGTGATCTCGCTACCGCCATTTCGCAAGCCTGCCCCGAGGGCGTCGACGTCTATTTCGACAATGTCGGGGGCACCACGCTGAACGCGGCACTCGCGTGCATGAACACGTTCGGCCGCGTGATTGGCTGCGGCATGATCAGCGACTATAACGATCAGGATAACCCAACCCCGATTTACAACATGTGGAAACTGGTGGAGAAAGAACTCACCATGAAGGGCTTCCTACTCTACACCTACATGGATAAAGTGCCGGCAGCCTCCCAGCAGCTTCACGAGTGGGTTCGGGCGGGTGAGATCACCGTATTGGAGAACATTACCGAAGGGCTACTCAACGCCGGCTGGGCCTATAGCGAGATGATGCGCGGCGCGACGATTGGTAAAAATCTGGTTGCCATGGACCTCCGCGCTGATGAGACTGCGACCCTCAAAATGCACTAGGGCTCTCAGATTTAAACTATTGATAATCTAACAACATGACTGAGGCTGGCCATAAAAAGGCAAAAGAGGATTAAATGGCGGAATTTATCGGCATGAGAAAGTAACTTTCCCAACCCAAGTGCGCTCAATGGCGCAGCAAAGGGAATCCAAAAATAAAGGATTCTTATCATCCAGTTCACATGGGCCAAGAATAACGACGCAAACAAGGCGAGAGATGCGAAAACCAGCAGTATTAGAGATCCATTAACGAATGCCTGTAGCCCGTCGACCTCTCCTCTGAAGCAGATTTGAAGACCTAGTAGGTAACAGAAACAAAAAACCATGTTGCCAGCATGCCACATGCAAAAAGTTACCGCGGAGCCACCGTAGTCCTGTAATGCCGCGCTGGGTAGCAGTCGCCACTGCAAAGTCAGCGCAATGGCGCTGAGTAAAAAAATGATCGCCACGACAACATTTATATGGGACAGGCACAGCGCTCTGACTTTTCTCCAAAGCCTCACGGGGACTGCGCAGAAGCAAGTCACCAGCAAGACAGAGGAAATAATCAACAGCGCGAGCGTGACCTGGCCAGGTAAGTGGTTAGCGAGCACATCTTCTAGCAGAGAGCGATAAGCGCGAGACCCAATGAGCGACACCAAAACAGATGAGGCAAGCACGAACCAAAGGAGTATTGCTCCACCCCTCAAGCTACCAAGCCGCCAGAGAATCAGCTTCCAAACGCTCAGATAAGCTATCGCGACAAAAAAGGACAGCACATGCCAGAACGCTAGAGGAAGCAACGCAGCCACCAACCAGCTAGTCGATGTCTGAGGTTGAGATGTAACCTGCAGGCAGATGAGGAAAGCCAGTGCAATACCCAATTGCTGGGGCCGAGCTTCTAATGCGGGCGCTAAGAAATAGCTAGTGACGAGAAGCATTATGGCAGCACTTTTAATCAAGGTTGTATTGGGCAGATGGTACCGATACCCCGAAAGCACGAGTGCAATAGTCAGGCCGCTACCCAATATGGCGACGGAATCGAGAATGGCAGGCAAACCGAAGTACAGATGCTCGTGCACCGCTTGCATAACATAGACAAACAGTGGTCCCGAAATCGGAGGGTCAAATCCTCCCTCCGTAAGCTGCATCAACCCAAGCCAATTGGC
>CAXEVD010000070.1:0-7069 GCA_963999395.1 uncultured Halieaceae bacterium | reverse complement strand
AGCCCCTCCTGTCGATCCTGACTATCACAGCGAATTACGCCAAGCGCCCCGTGGGGCGGCAGGCCTGCCTGACTCCGCTGATTGAGCAGGGCGGGCAGCGCGGTGTGATAAGGCCTTCCGACATGCTGCATGAGCGGGTGATCGGGATGTCTTGTTTGAATCAGCACCTCGCCCGGGGTCCCGTCTCGCCCGGCACGGCCTCCCACCTGCGTCAATAACTGTAATAGTCGCTCCTCACCTCGAAAGTCCGGGCTGAACAGCAGGGCGTCAGCATCGACGACCGCCACTAATGCCACGTGGGGGAAATGATGGCCCTTACTCAACATTTGCGTGCCGATCATCAGTACCGGGTCTCCACTCCCCAGCTGCTCAATCAGGCCAGGCATCGACTGGCGGCTGGTCATGGTGTCGCTATCGACACGAATCACTGGGAAATCAGCAAAGCGCTCGGCAAGAAACGTCTCGGTCTGTTGGGTACCGATACCAGTGCCGACCAATCGACGACTCTGGCATCGGGGGCACTGGCGGGGTAGTGCTGAGCGTCTACCGCAGTGATGGCAATGCAGTCCCGGTGGCGTTTTATGCAGCGTCATGCGCGCAGCGCAGTCCGCACAGTCACTGCTCCAGCCACAATCGTGACAAAGCAGAGCGTTGGCGAAACCGCGGCGGTTGAGAAATACCAGCACTTGATGATGTTGCTCCAGCGCTGCCTCGATTTTGTTTAACAGTTCTGGCGACAAGCCCGCAGACAGCTCAAGCCCCGCGATATCAATCTGCCGCAGCGCGGGTAGCGTCGCTGCGCCCGCTCTGTGCGTTAGTGAATGGCGCTGGAAACGCCCCAGTTCGGCGTTATGCCAACTCTCCAAGCTGGGCGTGGCACTGCCGAGCACGATTGGGCACTGCTCCAGCTGCGCGCGCTTTATCGCCACATCGCGTGCCGAATATCTGAAGCCATCCTGCTGCACATACGCCGCGTCATGCTCCTCGTCGACAATGATCAGGCCGGGCTTTAGTAGAGGGACGAAAACCGAGGAACGGGTGCCGAGAATCACCGCTGCGTGACCTCTGCGGGAAGCCGCCCAGGCGCGGTCACGCTCCGCATCGCCCATTCCAGAGTTCAGTGCGATCACCGGCGCTTCGAACCGAGACTCGAATCGCGCCAGTGTTTGCGGCGTCAGCGCGATCTCGGGCAGCAACACCAGTGCCTGCCGGCCCCGGTTGAGACAGTCGGCAACACTCTGCAGATAGACCTCGGTTTTCCCGCTGCCGGTCACCCCGTAAAGCAAATGCACCGAAAAGGTCTCTGCCGCGGCCACGATCTGATCGATCGCGGACTGCTGCTCCGCATTGGCGGGCAGTGGCGGAGATCGGGTTTGCCAGGCTGCTTCAGTGGCGAGCTCACAGTCTTCCACCAGCGTATGGTCTTTGAGCGCCCTCATCACAGCAGGGCTGAAACCCTCGGTTTTGAGCTCGGCCAGGGGCAGGGGGCCCGACTTGAGTCTGGAGACCAGCGCCGCCTGTTTGGGTGCGCGATGAGGGGCGCCATCCGGCAGGCCCTGACCCCAAGCGGTCAGTCTGATCCCTGTCTCGGTCAGCGCGCGCTCGGGTTGGCCGCGACGCTCGCGAGGGGAAAGGCCCAAAGGCAATACCTCGCCAAGAGGATGCTGATAGTAATCAGCGGCCCAGGAAAGCAATGCTCGCTGGGTGTCGGTATAGAGCGGCTGCTCGTCCAGTAGTGCCGTGGCGGCTTTAAGCTTCGCCGGTTCTACTGAGGATTCCGCAGTAATCGAGAGGATGACTGCGGTGACACTGCGTTTGCCGAAAGGGACAGTGACCCGAGCGCCAGGCGTGGCGGCACCGTGGCAACCCTCGGACGGGAGGTAGTCAAAAGTGCGTCGCAGAGGGGAAGGGACCGCGCAGCGCCAGATCGCAGGTTCGACGGGGGTTTTCGCTGTATTTTGGCTCAAGGTCTGCTCGGCGCGCTGGCTTTCCGGCGCAGTGTACTAAAGCCGGGGAGCGGGCGTATTCCGTGTTGCTATCGGGGCGAGCTCTGGTATGATCCGCGGTCTTTTTCGCATGACAGATGCTAACGGAGGTTGGCATGAAACCGGATATTCACCCCGAGTATCGTGACGTCCTTTTCCACGACACCTCATCGGACACCTACTTTGTTGTGGGTTCAACGGTGCAGACGAGTGAGACGAAGGAGCACGAAGGGCAAACCTATCCTTACATGATTCTGGATATTTCCAGTGCTTCCCACCCCTTTTATACTGGTAAGCAGAAGGTTGCTCAGAGCGACGGCCGCGTGGCGAGATTCAATAAGCGCTTTGGGGACCGAAGCCTGAAGAACTGAGTGGTTATCACGAAGTCGCCGGCAGTTGCCGGCGTTTTTTTGGCTCAAAAAATCTGCTCGAGGTTTTCCGTATCGATGGCGCCACCCGAGTCGATGTCCCAATCCGGTAGAGATTCCTCGAGGAAGTACTCCATTACACTGCCCTTGGGTTGTCCCCGCACCCGCAGGCCGGATTCCCGATCGACACGCAGCCGGACAATGCCGGGCGGCATGGGTGGTGCCGGTTGCGCAGGAGGCAGTGCCCGGCGCATGTAGTCGATCCAAATGGGCAGTGCGGCGGTGCCTCCAAACTCGCGACGCCCCAGGGGCCCGTAATCGTCAAAGCCCACCCAGGCGGTTGTAATCAGGTCTCGATTGAAACCCGAGAACCACGCGTCCCGCGGGCCATTGGTGGTGCCCGTCTTGCCAGAGATGTCCTGCCGGTCTAGCACCCGCGCGCGGCGGCCTGTACCGCGCTGAATGGCATCGTTGAGAAAAGAGGAAATGATGAAGGCGACCCGGGGGTCCATGACTCGGTCGGCAGCGCGCACCTCGGGCACTGCCGTACCTAATATATCTTCCATTCGCATTTCCTCGGGCTCGCTGTCCTCGGCATAGGTGCACTCGGCACACGCCACCAATGGATCGGCGGCGTAAACGATCTCCCCTTTTGCGTTTTCAATGCGTTCAATCAGCCAGGGCTCCACTTTAAAGCCCTCATTGGCCAAGATGGCATAGCCCGTCGCGATTTCGAGCGGGGTATAAGTATGCGTGCCGAGGGCCAGAGTCAGATTGCCCTGTATGCCTTCGGTATCAAACCCCAAGCCTTCTACATAGCGAATGAAGCGCCGTACGCCGACGCGTTGCAGCACTCTGATCGAGACCAGATTGCGCGAGAAGGTCAGCGCCTCGCGAAGCCGTGTCGGCCCGTAAAATTTCCCGCTGTCATTTTCTGGCCGCCAGATTTCCGCGGCAGAGAGATTGTCGAGTACCACTGGCGCATCGTTGATGACCGTGGAGGGCGTAATGCCTGCTTCCAATGCGCTGGCATACAGAAACGGTTTGAAGTTTGAGCCCGGCTGGCGTTTTGCTTGGGTCGCACGGTTGAATTTGGACAGCTCGAAGCCCATACCGCCGACCAGAGCCCGAATGGCGCCGTGCTTGGGGTCCAATGATACAAGCGCGGACTGCGCCTTGGGGACCTGCGCGAGTCGCCATCCCTCACCCGTCTCGCGAACGCGAATCAGATCACCCGGGGCCAAAAGTGCTGTTGGCCTTTTCTCGGGCGGAGCCGTTTGGTTTACCGATCGGTACTGTCGCACTCTCTCAAGGTCTCCCTCCCATGCTAGGGCAATCGCATCGCCTGACTTGAGCAGTACTGATACGGCTTCGTTACCAACCGCGGTGACGATGCCGGGTGGCAGCTTGGCAATGGTTGGCATGTCTCCCAGTGCCGCTTGCCAGCGCGCGAGGGTTTCCTCAGACGACTCACCCTCGCGCGGTGCAAGGCGTCGCTCCGGCCCACGCCAGCCGTGCCGCCAGTCGTAGGTTCTCAGTCCGCTGAGCAGTGCATCGTGGGCGGCCTGTTGTAGATCAGCTTCAACCGTGGTGTAGACGACATAGCCGTCGTTGTAGGCGGCATTACCGAAGCGCTCGACCATTTCACGGCGGACCATCTCGGCGATGTAATCGGCGTCGACTTCAACAACTTGCCCGTAAAAAGAGGCGGTGACGGGGGTATTGGCTGCTGCGAGCTGTTCGGTCTCATTGATCATGCCGAGATTCGCCATGCGACCCAAAATCCAGTCCCGGCGGATCTTGCCTTTTTCAGGGTTGCTCAACGGGTTGTTGCGCGATGGCGCTTTCGGTACGCCCGCGAGCATCGCGTGTTGGGCAAGCGTCAGCTCCGCGAGGGGTTTCCCGTAGTAGGTCTCGGCCGCGGCCTCAAAACCATAGGCGCGATGACCGAGGAAGACCCGGTTGACGTACAGCTCAAAAATCTCCTCTTTGCTCAGTCGGGCCTCAATCTGAAGTGCCAACAGGATTTCGGTGAACTTCCTGAGGAAGGTCTGATCCAGCGTAAGAAAATAGTTCCTCGCCACCTGCATTGTCAGCGTGGAGCCACCACTGCCTTTTTTGCCGGTAAGTAATAACTCCGACACCGCTCTCATCAGGCTTAGCGGTTCGATGCCTCCGTGCTCGAAAAAGCCGTCGTCCTCTGCAGCCAATAGCGCATCGATGAAGGTATTCGGGATCTGTTCAAATTGGAGCGGTTTACGCTTTTGTTCCCCGAACTGCCCGATCAGTGCGCCATCGCGGCTGAGCACACGCATGGGGGTGCGCAAGGTGATGTTGCGGAGCGCACTTTCCCCTGGGAGGTTGGGGCTGAGATAAAGGTAGAGCCCTGCGAGCCACCAGATTGCCGCACAGGTTATCAGCGCACTATATCGTATCACTTTCTCGGCTTTTGGCACCTTTGGATTCTCCGGCGTATTGTCTCTGCGGTTGGGTCCATACGATGTATCCGGCTAGCGGGCGACCCATCCATATGGCCTGCCAATACTAAGATATCAGGGCTTTTATCGAGTTTTTACACAATAGCGTGCGGTAAGTGACCTTTTACCGACTTTGACATTCCAGAAGTGCGTCGTAAGCATTTCCGTTCTCTTGTCATCTGAGAGCCCGACTAATGCCCAGCAGAAAACCGAGACACTCATTTTTATTACGCCTAGAATCCTGTCTGACACGCTGGTGAACTGACAGGCGAGACAATGGCTAATAGTGCCGCGAATGTGCGGCTATTTTTGGTTGGCCCGATGGGCTCGGGTAAGTCGACGGTGGGCAGGCATCTGGCGGATCTGCTGGATTGTCCCTTTCTCGACTCCGATGCTGAGATCGAATCCCGGGCGGGTGCCGATATACCCTGGATCTTTGATGTCGAAGGCGAGGCGGGTTTTCGCCGCCGTGAGACCACAGTGCTTCAGGACCTTGTTGAGCATCCGGCAGCGGTTATCGCGACCGGCGGTGGTGCAATACTGGCGGCGGAAAACCGCGAAATGATGGCGCGTACAGGAGTGGTTGTTTTCCTCAACGTGTCTGTGGCGCAACAGCTGAAGAGAACTGGGTCTGGCGAAGGCCGACCGCTGCTTCAGCAGGGGGATCGCGAGGAGACCCTAAAACAGCTGATGGCGGACCGCGAGCCGCTTTACAGGGCGCTAGCAGATGTCATCATCCCGGCTGGCGGAGGTAACGCGCGCAAAGTGGCTCGCCAGATTGAAGCGGTATTGCGTGAGCGCGGACTGATACCCCACCACGGTGGTGAATAACTGAACCGGAATCTCCTTTCCATGCCAGAGCTGCTGCACACACTCCAAGTTGATCTCGCCGCGGCCACGGCTGATCGCAGCTACCCAATCCAAATTGGTCGTGGGCTGATAGCGGATGCGTCGATCTGGCAGCCCTTGGTCCAGAGCAGAGGCGTGATTTTGGTGACGGATGACCAGGTCGGTCCGCTGCACGGTGACGCCGCTCGGGCAGCGCTCACTGGCGCCAGCCAGCTGACAGAGGTGGTGTTGCCGGCGGGCGAATCCCACAAAGATATGACGTCCATCCAGAAGATACTCGATGCGGCGCTCTTGGAAAAACATGAGCGAGGGAGCCTGTTTGTTGCCCTTGGTGGTGGTGTAGTAGGAGACATGACGGGCTTTGCTGCGGCCTGTTTTTTGCGCGGCGCGGATTTCGTACAAGTGCCGACGACGCTATTGGCTCAGGTGGATTCTTCCGTGGGTGGTAAGACGGGCGTGAATCATGCGATGGGCAAAAATCTCATCGGCGCCTTTCATCAGCCGCAGCAAGTGGTGGTCGATCTCGACACACTCGCAACCCTGCCCGCCAGAGAATACGCGGCAGGGCTGGCCGAGGTCATCAAGTATGGTCTCATTCGCGATGCCGAGTTCTTTGCCTGGCTCATTGATAACGTCGAGGCGCTGAAGCGCCGAGAGGAGGCGGCGCTGGCGTTTGCGATCGAACGCAGCTGTGCCATCAAGGCCGCCGTCGTGGCAGCCGATGAGCACGAGGGTGGCGTGCGGGCGCATCTGAATTTCGGACACACTTTTGGTCACGCCATCGAGCGGATCCAGGGCTATGGCGACTGGCTCCACGGTGAGGCAGTGGCCGCAGGCATGGTTCTGGCCAGTCGGCTGTCAGTGCTCCGCGGGACGCTGGACTCAGAAGTGGTTGACCAACTGACGAGGTTCAATCAGACGGTCGGTTTGCCAGTCGCCCCCCCGGCTGGTGTCACGACCCAAGCGATGTTGGAGGCCATGGGCAGTGACAAAAAAGTGAGCGGCGGAAAAGTTCGCTATATTGTGCTTTCTCAGTTGGGTGAGGCAGTGGTGGCTGAAAACGTCACGGATGACGACATTGCCTGCGTGATCGATGCCTGATCGGCGAAGTTTGCGCTAATTGAGCGCCCCTTTTCGGGGGTGTACACTACGCGCCCTTTTTGTTCTTGCTCCGTAAGGAGCGGTTTCGCCGGTGTTGTGCGCCGGTTCAGAAGCGAAACGGTTTATGAATCATGCTGTAGCAGCGGGCGATGCCGGTGAACGGTCGGCGCCTTCTCGTGGACTCTACCGTCCCGACGAATTTCGGGATAACTGTGGCTTTGGCCTGATCGCCCATATTGAGGGCGAGGCTAGTCATCGTCTGTTACAAACGGCGATTGAATCGCTGACC
>CAXEVD010000069.1:0-7080 GCA_963999395.1 uncultured Halieaceae bacterium | reverse complement strand
TCTACAGGGGAGTCCCACACGTTAACGATTTTATCGGACTCCATCTCGAACACTTCATCACCTTTAGCAATGGCATCGCCCTCTGATTTGTTCCAGGTGGTGATGGTGCCCTCGACCATTTCAATGCCCCACTTGGGCACCGCTATGGGATAAATATCGCTCACTTTTCCGCTCCTGATATCACACTAGTCAAGCTAGCGTGGCTTTGATCGCTGCCGTGATTTTGTCTGCGTCTGGCAAATAAGCTGCCTCCAACTCAGGCGAGAACGGCGTTGGGCTGTGGGGCGCAGAAACCTGCTTGATCGGCGCCTTCAGACTGCTAAAAGCTTTGTCCGCCGCGAGGCCTGCAATGTCTGCGGTGAGACCGCAACGAGGCGGCGCCTCGTCCACAATCACCAACCTGCCGGTGGCCTCCACGGATTCTAGAATTGCGTTCTCGTCCAGCGGTGAAGTCGTCCGCGGATCAATGAGGTCGCAGCTGATGCCCTCCTCAGCCAGCGCATCGATGACAGCCGCCGCTTTGGGGACCATTTGTCCGAAGGCAACCACGGTGACGTCATCACCTTCACGGACAAAATTCGCCTCGCCGAACGGGATGGTGTACATCTCGTCGGGAACGTCCGCGGTCTCCTGATACAGAATCTTTGGTTCGAAGAACAGCACCGGGTCGTCATCCTGAATGGCTGAAAGCATCAACCCCTTTGCATCGTAGGCATTTGAAGGCACCACGACTTTTAGGCCTGGAAATGATGTCATCACCTGATACATCGCCTGACTGTGTTGGCCTGCAGCACTAAAGCCACCACCGGATGAGAAGCGGATGACGGCGGGGCAGCGGCTCTTGCCGCCAAACATATAACGGAACTTGGCCATCTGATTCACGATCTGGTCCATACAGACGCCAATAAAGTCGGCGAACATGATTTCGGCCACGGGTCGCATGCCGACCAGTGCGGCACCGGCTGCGGCGCCGACGATGGCTGATTCCGAGATAGGCGTATCGATGCAACGGTCAGGCCAACGGTGGTAGATCCCTTCGGTCACACCGAAGACACCACCGACAGCACCCACGTCTCCCGCGCTTCCGGTGCAGCCGGCGACATCCTCGCCAATAACGAAGACTGATTCGTCCTGCTCCATTGCCTGGTGCAGAGCCTCGTTGATCGCATCGCGCATGGTTTTCTCAGGCATGATTTTCTCCCCTTAGGCCGTGGCGTTGTATTGGATGTAAACGTCTTCCGTGACCTGCTCCGCCGTGGGTCGCGCGGCGGCCTTGGCGTCTGTCACAGATTGTTCGATCTCTGCCATCACCTCGGCATCAATTGCGTCTAGCTCAGCCTCGCCGAGCTCGCCGGTTTCGGCCATGCGCGCACGGAAATTTTTAAGCGGGCAGTGGTTCTCTCGCAGATCTTCAAGCTCGCCCTCGGCACGATACGCCTGCGGGTCGCCCACAAAATGGCCGTGGTAACGGCCTTGCTCCGCAAAAACGCCGGCGGGGCCGTTGCCGGCGCGGGCATGGGCGATGGCTTTACCCGCTGCTTCATGAACAGCAAAGAAGTCAGCGCCATCGGCCACGAAGACCGGGAAGCCAAAGGCCTCAGTGCGGGCCTTCAGGTCGTCACAGCCCACCGCGTAGTTGATTGAGGTATGCTCGGAGTAGTAGTTGTTTTCGATCACGAAAACAGCCGGCGCCTGCAGCACGACCGCCATATTCATTGCTTCAAAGCAGGTGCCCTGATTCACGGAACCGTCGCCAGAGAACGACACTGCTACCTTGCCGTTTTTACGAATCTTTGCTGCCAGTGCAGAGCCCACTGAGATCGGTGGGCCCCCTGCCACGATGCCGTTGGCGCCTAAAATGCCCTTGTCTATATCCGCCACATGCATAGAGCCCCCTTTGCCCTTACAGAGGCCTTCAGACGAGCCGAACAGCTCCTTCATCATGCCCGAGACTTCTGCGCCCTTGGCGATGCAGTGTCCGTGACCACGATGAGTCGAGATAATGGTATCGCTCTCGTCGAGGTGGGTGCAGACGCCGACAGCATTGGCCTCCTGACCCGTGTACAGGTGAGTAAACCCCGGTATCTGACCGTTCATGATTTCTGCGTTCACCCGCTCTTCGAATTCGCGAATCGTCTTCATGGTGCGATAGGCGTGCAGGAGGGTTTCCTTTGCAATGGACACGTTGGGTCTCCTTGGATGTTTTGATTTTGATGGCTTTCCCAGTTGAGGTGACATTGCAACAGATTACATCCCGGATGCAATGTGCAGGGCGGCATCTGTCGCCCCCAAGCGCTCAGGCAAAGTAACCCTGACCTCAAAAACAGTCAACAGTGCTTTTTTTCTGTGCCCGATGCGGACGGGTCGGCGCTATGTCGGCTATAAGACTTTGGCGGTGACAGGGAGGAGAGGCTAAGCGGCAACGGTACTGGGAGGTGCCTCAAGTTGCGCCTGATTCAGTCTCGTTCAGCGATGTCGCTCTCAATCGGGTCGCTTTCAGTCGGCTTGCCTTCAATGAAAACGCCGTAGCTGTCCACCCGCTGGAATCCCCACAATCAGTGGTTTTTGCTACGCCGGGCGAAAAGCACTTTCCACCAGCACCTAATGTGAAGGAGCATTTTCGCGCTCGTTAGAAGGGTCCGCGGTGTTGCGCCCACATCGCGTCGCTGATGCCCGCACGAATGATCTCTGCGTAGACGCCGGCACTGTCGCGTGGTGTGCGCGCAAAGTCGTTGTCATAGTCCACGGCAAATAACCCGAATCTTGGGCCGAAGCCCTCCGCCCACTCGAAATTATCAAGATGAGACCAGTGAAAATAGCCGTCGATGTCGACGCCTAGGACGTTCATGGTGTACCACACCTCGCGCAGGTGACTGACCATAAAAGTCTGGCGCAGTGAGTCGGGTTGAGCGGCATCGGCAATGCCGTTCTCCAGTATCTGTATCGGCTTACCGTAGCGCATCCAGGCCTCACTCAGCACGTCGCTGAATCCGATAGGGTAGAGGGCCCACCCGAGGTCGCTCGTCAGCTCTTCCGAATCACTCGGGTCGCGCGTATGGGTGACTGGGCCTGCCGCCATGGCATCGATATCCATTTGCACATAAAAGCGCCCGTAATAATTGATGCCCACATAATCCTGCGTGCCCGCGAGGCCGTCGATGTCAGCAGTAAAGTCAGTGTTGGTCATGGCGTAGTGGCCACTCTCAATGGCGTCAAAGACATCCCAAATGAAGGCCTGCTGCACAAACTCTGCGGTCAGTCGATCGATCGGGTGCCAGTTTCGCCACGGCTCGAAGGCGCGGGTGTGTTGCGTGAGGCCAACAGAAATCAACTGATCCCGCACCTCGGCATCGGTGTGCAGGATGCGATAGGCATCAGCATGGGCTCGAAGCAGTTGCGCGACCACCGGGGCAACATCCACGGGGCCGGCGCGTTGTTCTAGCGGCGGGAAGATACCCTCAATGTAGCCCCACAGAACATAAACCATGGGCTCGTTGAGGGTGCACCAGTAGTCAATCTCCGGGCCCAGTAACTGAGAGACCGCCTCTACGTAGCGCCGCCAATGGGTCAGCGCGTCGGGCCGCTCCCAACCCCGTTGTCCGTCCTGTTCTTCCCAAAACCACTGGGGCGTGGAAAAGTGAAACAACGACACATGCGGTTCGAGCCCGTTTGCTTTGGCGGCCGCGATGACATCCTGATAAAAAGCAACGCCGTCCGGGTCGGGTTCGGTCATATCCGCGCGGGGGAATAAGCGTGCCCATGAGAGACTGAAGCGATAACTGTTCAGTCCCAGTTCAGCCAGTTCCTGAAAGTCGCTGGCATAGCGACTGTCGAAGTCCACCTTCTTTTGTCGGACTTCCTGAGGGTATTTGTCGAGATCGCGAATGTGTCCCGACTTGGCCTGTCCCGGTTGATCACCCGTGCCCGTCTTTCTCTCAAGAATGACGCGGCGTTCAAAGGCAGTCCAGTCACTGGGCTGCTGGTGCTCAACGTGTTGTGCGGCGACCGCTACGCCCCAGGCAAAGTCGTCCGGGAACGTGAGCGGATAGGGCGCTTCTAATCGCGAGGCCGTCTGAGTGCCGCGGGCCTGGCCAAACAGCCAGGGCGTAAACAGTGTCACACCGACAAGCGCCAAAACGGCGACGAGAGCAATCCTTTTCATAACGGTAAAGTCCCAGGTGAGAGGCGCGATGTGCTGCCATCTGCGCAGCGGCGTCAAGTTTACGGCTAAATTCAAAACCATCGCAGTTTTTTGCTGCGGGTAACTTGCCGATGCAACGATAGCTCTCCCCGAGATGTGGTCACAAAGTATCGAGTATTAGCTGGATGTCCTCGCGGTTGGTTCGCGGATTGACGATGCAGAATCGCAGTACAGTCTCACCCTCATGCTTGGTGGGCGTGACCAGTCCATCGCCGCGCTCCAGTAAGGCGTCACTCCACTTCTTATATTGTTCCGGTGTCCAGCCGATGCGGCGAAAGACGCAGATCGACAGCCGTTGGTCGGTGACCATTTCTAGGTCGGGGTGGGCCTCGATCATGGTCGCAGCCTCGCGAGCGCAATCCAGCGTCACCTCAACCGCGTCGGCGTAGGCTTTTGTTCCGTGCACAGCGAGACTAAACCAGAAGGGCAGGCCGCGTGCGCGACGAGACAAATGGTGCGCGTAGTCACTCGGATTCCAGATGCCGTCGTAAAATACCTCGAGGTAGTCACCGTGCTGGCGGTGCGCTTTACGTGCCTTTTCTGGATCGGCATAGACGAGTGCGCAACAGTCAAAGGGCGCGAACAGCCATTTGTGCGGGTCCACGATAAAGCTGTCTGCGCGCTCAATGCCGTCGAAAAGCGGCCGGGCCGAGGGCGCCGCCAGGCCAGCCCCGCCGTATGCGCCGTCCACGTGGAACCACAACTTCTCTTTGGCGCAGGTTTCGCCGATACCCTGCATGTCATCGATGATGCCCAGATTGGTGGTGCCGGCGGTGCACGCCACGGCGAACAGCCGTGCTCGGTCTTCAGTGCTGAGCTCGGCAATGGTTGCTGCCACGTCATCCCCCGTGAGCTGGTGCCCACCGGATTGGACCAAATCGGCATCCATCACCTGCGCCGCCTGTGCCACTGAAGCATGTGCACCGCGAGATGAAATGATCAGTCCGCGTTGGCTGCTGCATTCCGGGTGAGCCTGTCGCCAATCGTGGCGCGCCGCTACCAGAGCCGAGAGATTGCCAGCAGTTCCGCCGCTGATAAAAACGCCCCCTGCTCCTTGGGGGAACCCGGCGATATCTGCGATCCAACGCAGCGCCTGATTTTCTGCATAGATGGCTCCCGCGCCCTCGAGCCAGCTACTAGCGCAGATGTTAGATGCTCCTACCACCAGATCAAACAGGGTCGAGACTTCCGAGGGGGCTGACGGCACGAACGATAGGAACCTAGGGTGGTCCTGAGAAATACAGGCAGGACCCAGCGTGTCGACAAAGAGCTTCAGCGCCTCCTCGCCGCCCAGGCCCTCCTCGGTAATGGTCTGGCCCGCGAGCTCTTCCAGCGTCGTCTGCGGCAGGGCGTGATCGATGGTTGGCGGATCCATTCGCAGCCGCTCCATGGCGTAGGTGAGGATCGATGAAGATAACGCTTCGATATCGGACTTCATTTTGTGCATGACAGAAAGCCTATGCCCTTAATAAGTAGTGAAGTGTGCAGGAATTCGCACCCTGCGCAAGAACAGGCCGGCGTGGGGCGCCTGAGGCCGAGGCGCCGTCATGCCGATTTCAAATGCAACGATGTCCTTAGTATCTGGTCCGGCTCCGTCCACGTTCGGCCCAGAGCCTCCGCTACAGCTCGATGAGTCAGCTGGCCGTGAACGATATTCAGCCCGGCTATAAAGTGCCTATCCTCTAGCAGTAGGGAGCCTACGTCGTTACTTGCCAGGCGCATGATGTAGGGCAGGGTTGCGTTGGTTAACGCCAGCGTCGCCGTTCTCGCTACAGCGCCCGGCATGTTGGCGACACAGTAGTGCACCACGCCGTCGACCACATAGGTGGGATCCGCATGGGTGGTGGGTCGTGAGGTTTCGAAACACCCACCTTGGTCAATGGCGACATCGACCATCACGGTTCCGGGTTTTAGATCAGCCAGCATCTCGGCGGTGACCAGTTTGGGCGCAGACGCGCCGGGTATGAGCACAGCGCCAATGATCAGATCAGCCTCGCGGGTATGCATCTCTACAGCCTCTGCCGTGGAATAAACGGTGCGGAGTTGTCCCCGATATAGTTCCTCCAGCTCGCCTAGGCGGCTGACAGATCGGTCCAGTACCGTCACGTCGGCGCCCATACCCAGTGCCACTCGGATTGCGCTGCTGCCCACGACGCCTCCGCCCAGGACAAGGACCTTTGCCGGTGCCACACCTGGGACGCCGCCCAGGAGTGTGCCGTTGCCGCCCTGATGAATTTCCATGTGGTGGGCGCCTGCCTGCACCGAGAGCCTACCGGCGACAAGACTCATGGGCGCCAACAGGGGCAGCCCTCCCTGTGGCGATGTGATCGTCTCGTAGGCGATGCAAGTTGCCCCGGAGTTGATCAATAGCTCTGCCTGCATTGGGTCGGCCGCGAGGTGCAGGTAGGTAAATAGCAGCTGCTCAGGTCGGAGCTGCCGGCACTCATGCGGTTGAGGTTCTTTCACTTTGACGATCATGTCGCTCTCCGCGAACACCTGCTCGGCGGTCTCGACCACTGAGGCGCCGGCAGCGCGGTACAGGTCATCGGTCAAGCCAATCGCATCACCGGCTCCGGATTCAATCAGAACGCTATGGCCTGCGCCGACCAGTTCTCTGGCGCCGGCTGGTGTCATACCGACCCGGAATTCTTGTGCTTTGATCTCTCTTGGGACGCCAAGCTGCATAGTGTGGTCTCTGGCAACGAGGTTGGCGGCATTTTGCCTCGCCCAGTTGGGGCAATAAAGGTCAAAAACGCTTTTTTAGCCCATGAAAAAGCGTATTTTTTTAATTAAAAATTTCATATAAAAGTTAATATGACTATAAACAGATCATATATAAGCGATATTATCTTTCCATGTTGGGTGCTCCCTCGTGGATG
>CAXEVD010000068.1:0-7098 GCA_963999395.1 uncultured Halieaceae bacterium | reverse complement strand
TGCTGATCGGTTGCGTGCGGAGTAGGCCAGCATCACGGGCGCTTCAAAGCCCGGCACCAATCGCTTATAGCTGTTGGTGGAGGCATTGGTGAAGGCGTTGAGCGCCCGCGCGTGTTTGATTATGCCGCCGACATAATACAGCGCGGCATCAGACAGCCCCGCGTAGCCCTCCCCCGCGAAGGTATTTTCTCCGCTCTTGGCGATGGACTGGTGCACATGCATCCCCGAACCGTTGTCCCCGACCAGAGGCTTAGGCATAAAGGTGGCGGTCTTTCCATAGGCGTGTGCAACGTTCAGGACGCAGTATTTCAGGATCTGCACTTCGTCTGCCTTCGATACCAGGGTGTTGAATTTAACCCCGATCTCACACTGACCAGCCGTACCTACTTCGTGGTGGTGCACTTCAACATCCAGGCCCATCTGCTCCATTGCGGAGCACATCGCAGCGCGGACATCGTGCAGTGAATCGACGGGCGGCACCGGGAAATAACCGCCTTTAACCCTCGGACGGTGGCCGGTGTTGCCGTCATCAAAGTCAAGATTGGAGGACCAGGCCGCTTCCTCAGCGCTGATCTCGTAGCTGGCGCCGCTCATGTCGGCATGCCACTTCACGTCTTCAAATACAAAGAACTCTGGCTCGGGGCCAAAGAACGCTGTGTCGCCCAAACCGGTTGACGTCAGATAGGCCTCGGCCTTCTTGGCAATGCTCCGGGGATCGCGGTCATAGCCCTGCATGGTGGCGGGCTCAACAATATCGCAGCGGAGGATCACAGTCGGATCGTCGGTGAAGGGGTCGAGGATGGCGGTGCTGTCATCGGGCATCAGAATCATGTCGGACTCGTTAATGCCCTTCCATCCAGCAATGGACGAGCCGTCAAACATCTTGCCGGCCTCGAAGAAATCTTCATTCACGACACTCGCGGGGATGGAGACATGTTGTTCTTTCCCTTTGGTGTCAGTGAATCTGAGGTCCACCCAGCGGACGTCATTGTTGTTAATCAAGCTGAGCGTATGCTCTGCCATAGTGCTTTCCTCCAAAGCGTCCGGCGCGCGCCGGGCTCTAAAATCGATCAGTGCCTGTGCGCTTCACGGGTGAGAGTTACCTGCAAGCGCTGTGCCAATTGGCGAACAACGCTTGTAATGCGTCGGCGTGTCGTGCGTTTGCACCGTTATTTACCTTCAGAGGGCGCAACCGCCGACTACCGGGCCCGATTATAAGTTCTCAGACGGCAGAATTGCCACATTGTGGTGCATTTTGCGGCAGTAACGCACTTTATTGGTGCGCTCAATGCAGGGCTTCAACAGAAACTAACCGAATATCAGGCGTTTAAAATACGCCTGTGCTGGCACGGTTCTTGCAGGTAAGAGAAGCGCAATGCCTCAGCGCACAACAACGCGTCGGGGATGCATTGTCGACAAACTAAACGAAGCAATGAACTGTGCATCATGATGCACCGTCCGGAGACGTACTCAAAATGAAAGCGAAACTTGAATACATTTGGCTCGATGGTTATCAGCCAACCCAAAGCCTGCGAAGCAAGACCCAAGTGCGAGATGATTTTGGAGGCACGTTGGAAGAGTGCCCTATGTGGTCCTTCGATGGGAGTTCCACAGAGCAAGCGGACGGAAGCAGTTCGGATTGTTTGTTGAAGCCAGTGGCCATCTATCCCGATCCCGGTCGTAAGGACGCCTTTCTGGTCATGACCGAGGTGCTGAATGCCGACGGTACGCCGCACGTATCCAACGGCAGGGCCACCATCGATGACGACGATGATGACTTCTGGTTCGGCTTTGAGCAGGAATATTTCCTGTGGGATGTCGATACGCAATTGCCTCCTGGATTCCCGGTGAACGGATACCCAGGCCCACAAGGGCCTTACTACTGTTCCGTGGGAGCGGGAAATGCCTTTGGTAGGGAGTGCGTCGAAGAGCATTTTGATATGTGTCTAGCTGCGGGTATTAACGTGGAAGGGATCAACGCTGAGGTCGCCGCAGGCCAGTGGGAGTTTCAGGTGTTCGCCAAGGGCGCCAAAAGGGCTGGAGACGAAACCTGGGTGGCTCGGTACCTTCTGGAGAGAATTGGTGAAAAGTATGGGTTCTCCATAAACTGGCACCCCAAACCGTTCGGCAAGTTGGACTGGAACGGGTCAGGCATGCACGCCAATTTCTCTAACGAGGTCATGAGGACAGCAGGAGAGGAAGCTGTGTTTACCAAGATCTGCGAGGAGTTCGGTAAAAATATCGAACGGCACATCAGCGTGTACGGGGCGGACAACGATCAACGGCTTACCGGTGATCACGAAACACAATCCATCGACACGTTTAGTTACGGCATCTCCGATCGAGGGGCCTCCATCAGGATTCCTGTTTCCACGCACACGGACGGCTGGATCGGCAGACTGGAGGATCGACGGACTGCGTCCAACGCAGACCCTTATAAGGTTGCGGCGGCCATCGTCAAAACGACTAAAGAGGCGCTTGCATAAGGCGTCTTTCCGTTTCGTTTTGAGCCCCCCCTCAAGCACCGCTTCAGGGGGGCTTTCTTTGGTGCAGTAAAAATCGTGCTGTAATTTTTGCTCACCTTTGCGCCACCTCTTGAGCGGGATCTTCTCGCTCGGCTACTGGTAAGGCCGCAATCCGTCGACGTTTAAAAGGATTATCGAGGGCCTGGGGAGCAGATTTTCCCAGCAGGGTTTGCCATTTGTTACTGAACCAATTTCCCGATGCTGGTGTACACTCCGCGCGCGCTGACGCACCCCCCCCATCTCCCTCAGCCCGGATTTGTTATGACAGCACTCCGCAACATCGCGATCATTGCCCACGTTGACCACGGCAAAACGACGCTGGTGGACTGCCTGTTACAGCAGTCCGGCACGCTGGACAGAAAGAACGCGGGCGCCGAGCGCATTATGGATTCCAACGACCAGGAACGGGAGCGCGGTATCACGATTCTGGCGAAGAACACCGCCATCAACTGGAACGACTATCGCATCAACATCGTCGACACCCCCGGCCACGCCGATTTTGGCGGTGAGGTAGAGCGCGTGTTGTCGATGGTGGACTCGGTACTGCTCCTGGTGGACGCGGTGGACGGACCAATGCCCCAGACCCGCTTCGTCACGGCCAAAGCGTTTGAGCGTGGCTTAAACCCCATCGTTGTGGTCAATAAGGTCGACCGCCCCGGTGCGCGCCCCGACTGGGTGGTCGATCAGGTGTTTGACCTGTTTGACACCTTGGGCGCGACTGAGGAGCAGCTCGACTTCCCCGTGATTTATGCATCGGCCATAAATGGTGTGGCCGGCGAGGACTTTGAGGACATGGCGACGGATATGTCGCCGCTTTTTAAGGCTATCGTTGACAAGGTGGCGCCGCCCGAGGTGAACGCAGACGGCGCCTTGCAGCTGCAGATTTCAGCGCTCGACTACAACAGCTACGTCGGTGTCATTGGCGTCGGTCGAATCACGCGCGGTGTGTTAACGCCCAACACTACCGTGGCGGTGGTGGATCGCGAGCGTCAGAGCCGCAATGGCAAGGTGCTCCAGGTCATGGGGTATCTGGGTCTGGAACGGGTCGAGGCAGACCGCGCCGAGGCGGGGGATATCGTCTGCGTGACCGGCATCGACGCGCTCAATATCTCGGACACGCTATGTGACCCCGCCGCACCCGAGGCACTCCCGGCGCTCACGGTCGATGAGCCGACGGTGAGCATGACTTTTCAGGTCAACGATTCGCCCTTTGCCGGCCGCGAGGGCAAGTACGTGACGTCGCGCAACATCAAGGAACGATTGGAGCGGGAGCTCATACATAATGTGGCGCTGCGTGTGGAGCAGGGCGACAGTCCCGACAAATTCAAGGTCTCGGGTCGTGGTGAGCTACACCTCTCGGTGCTGATTGAAAATATGCGCCGCGAGGGTTTTGAGCTCGGTGTATCGCGACCCGAGGTCATCCAAAAAGAGGTCGATGGCAAATTGTGCGAGCCCTATGAGCAGCTTGTCATTGACTGCGAGGAAGCCCATCAGGGCGGCGTGATGGAAGAGCTGGGGCTGCGCCGGGCGGAGCTGCAGAATCTCGTTACCGATGGTGCCGGCCGGGTGCGCCTCGAGTTTATTGTGCCCGCCCGTGGCTTGATCGGTTTCCGATCGCAGTTTCTGACATTAACCTCGGGCTCGGGGATCATGACCCACGTGTTCGATCACTACGGACCGGTGGCCAAGTCTGAGCTGGGTGCGCGCAACAACGGCGTACTGGTCTCTATGGTCTCGGGCAAGACCCTGGCCTACGCGCTGTTTAGCCTGCAGGAGCGCGGGCGCCTGTTCATTGAGCCCAATGTGGATGTGTATGAAGGCCAGATCATGGGCTTGCACAGCCGCGGTAACGATTTGGTGGTGAATCCCACCAAAGCCAAGCAGCTGACCAACGTGCGTGCTTCAGGTACAGATGAGGCAGTCATTCTCACGCCGCCGGTACTGCACAGCCTGGAGCAGGCGCTTGAGTTCATTGATGAAGACGAGCTGGTTGAGGTCACCCCCGATAGTATCCGCCTGCGCAAAAAGCTGCTGCTTGAACACGAGCGCAAGCGCGCCTCGCGGAATGCGGCCTGACACGGCACGAGAGCCGTATAGCCTCACCTCAAAGCCTCAGCTCAAAGACTCAGCGCGATCTCAGCATGTCGATGTGGGGAATGTCGTCCTCGAGGTAGGGTTCACTGGTTATCGCAAAATCCAGTGACTCATAGAAGGGTTGCAGATAGGCCTGGGCGCTGAGGCGCACTGCCGGCCACCGTGCATCACAGAATGCCAGCGCCATGTCCATCAGGTCCCGGCCCAGCCCGAGGCCCCGATAATCGTTGCGAATAGCAACCCTGCCGATGGAGCATTCGTCATAGGCCACCCCGGGAGGGGAAACCCGCAGTGTGCCTATTAACGCGCCCTGATGCGTGAGCTCCAGATGCCAGCACAGCGGGTCCTTGTCGTCGACCTCCTGATAGGGGCAGGTTTGTTCGACGACAAATATCTCCGTGCGCAGGCTCAGCACCCGATGCCACTCCGGCCCGCTGAACACCGCAAAGTGTCGCCAGCGCCAGACCAGCTCATTGCGAAGCGTTTCCGGATTGAGCGCCATGGAGCGTCTCCTCGACCCATCAGGGCGTTGGTTACGTGGTCTTCCCGCACGGGGGTGCGTTAGGATAACCCGATTGAGATTACAGGGTGACGCACACCGCCGAGCCCGCCGCCTCCAGAGAGAGCCCCATTACGATGACAGACATGATGCAGCCCTCGGTCGACGTTGAGCAGCTGTCTCTGCGTGACTATGCAGAGAAAGCCTACCTCGACTACTCGATGTACGTGATTCTCGACCGTGCCCTGCCGCACATTGGTGATGGCTTGAAACCGGTGCAGCGCCGCATCGTGCACGCGATGAGTGAGCTTGGACTCAAAGCCTCGGCAAAATACAAAAAGTCGGCGCGCACCGTGGGGGATGTGATCGGTAAGTTCCACCCGCACGGCGATAGCGCGGCCTACGAGGCGATGGTGTTGATGGCGCAGGACTTCTCCTACCGCTACCCGCTGATCGACGGCCAGGGGAACTGGGGCTCGCCGGATGACCCGAAATCCTTCGCCGCCATGCGCTACACCGAGTCACGGCTAACGGCCTACGCCGAGGTGCTGCTCTCGGAACTCGGCCAGGGAACGGTGGATTGGCAGCCTAATTTTGATGGCACCCTCGAAGAGCCCACCGTGCTGCCGGCCCAGGTGCCCAACCTGTTACTCAATGGCACCACGGGTATTGCCGTCGGGATGGCGACGGATATTCCGCCGCATAACCTCAATGAAGTGGTCGCGGCCACCATCCACCTGCTGGACTCACCCAAGGCAACCGTCGCAGACCTCTGCAAGCACATTAAGGGGCCGGATTTCCCCACGGAAGCCGAGATCATCACCCCGGCGGATGAACTCAAAACACTGTATGAGACGGGGCGGGGTGCGTTGCGAGTGCGGGCCGCCTATGCCATCGAAGACGGCGCGGTCGTGATTCACGCGCTGCCTTACCAGGTCTCGGGTGCCAAGGTACTGGAGCAGATCGCGGCGCAGATGCAGGCCCGCAAACTGCCGATGGTCTCGGATTTGCGCGACGAGTCTGACCATGAGCATCCCACGCGTCTGGTGCTGGTGCCCCGGTCCAACCGCATTGATCTCGACGGGGTGATGAGCCACCTGTTTGCTACTACTGATCTTGAGCGCACCTACCGCGTGAACCTCAAC
This sequence comes from uncultured Halieaceae bacterium, assembly GCA_963999395.1. Taxonomy (GTDB): domain Bacteria; phylum Pseudomonadota; class Gammaproteobacteria; order Pseudomonadales; family Halieaceae; genus Luminiphilus. The sequence goes on along the minus strand of CAXEVD010000068.1, from coordinate 835 downwards.
GTGATCGGTATCGACGGCCGGCCGGCGGTGAAGTCGCTGGTCACCATCCTTAAGGAGTGGCTGGCCTTCAGAAAGGCGACGGTCAAGCGTCGCTTACAGCATCGGTTGGAACGGGTTGAGCGCCGGCTCCATATTCTTGAGGGTTATCTCGTTGCGTTTCTCAATATCGATGAGGTCATCCGCATCATCCGCGAAGAGGACGAGCCCAAACCCGTGCTCATGAAAACCTTCAAGATTTCCGATGAGCAGGCAGAAGCCATCCTCGATCTGAAACTGCGTAACCTCGCCAAGCTCGAAGAGATGAAAATCCGCGGCGAGCAGGATGAGCTTGCCGAAGAGCGCGACGGGCTGAAGAAGACCCTGGGCAGTGACGCGCGGCTCAAGACATTGATCAAGCGCGAGTTGAAAGCGGTGGTTGAGACCCACGGAGACGATCGACGGGCGCCGCTTACCGAGCGCGAGGAAGCGAAGGCCTTCAGTGAGCTTGAGCTCACCACGGCCGATCCGCTCACCATTGTGCTGTCTGAAAAGGGCTGGATTCGCGCCGCCAAGGGCCACGACATCGACCCTGCGGCGCTGAGTTACAAATCGGGTGATGGTTTCCGCTTTGCGGCCCGGGGCAAATCGAACCTGCCGACGGTGGTGCTCGACTCGACCGGCAGAGCCTACACCTTACCCACGCATCAGTTGCCCTCGGCCCGCGGTCAGGGAGAGCCCCTTACCGGACGCATCAACCCGCCATCCGGTGCCACCTTTGAGGGCTTGTTGACCGGGGCAGAGGGAGACCGCTACTTGTTGGCGAGCGACGCCGGCTACGGATTTGTGGTGCAGTTCG
>CAXEVD010000067.1:0-7116 GCA_963999395.1 uncultured Halieaceae bacterium | reverse complement strand
GGCTTCAGTCATAATCTGCCCGCTGGCAAAGTAGCGACGCTTCTCCGGTGCCAGCACCGCGATAAGCTCCTGATCACGCCTCACCTCGAAGACCGCCTGATCGGCCAGGTAATTGGGCCCCGGCTGCTGACCCAGACTCACGAGTTCAAAGCGATAAGCGCCCAGCGTCTCAGTATCTCCCACCGCCATTCTCAAGTCCCGCTCCCGGTTTTCCTGGGACACGACCACCGCGCCCAAGACCACCGCCGCGAACCCAAGGTGGGCCAATGCCATACCCAAAAAACTCGGCGTTAACCGGCGCCACTTGAGCCCGCCGTCTCCACCGTTCGAGATACGCCGCCAGAGATCCTTGAACACCCCCAGGGCCACCCAGCCCGCGAGCAACACGGCGAGCGCGATCCAGAGGTTGAAACCGTCACTCCCCAAAAAGGCGAGCACGATTGCCACCACCAACACAACGAGCCCGGGCACCAGTAGCTCATGCAACCAGCGGCGGGTGGTGTCCTCTCGCCAGCGAGAGAGCGGCCCCACCGCCATAAACGGCATGACCAGCGCCATCAACGGTACAAAGACGGCATTGAAGTACGGGGGGCCAACGGAATATTTGCCGAGGGAAAAGGCGTCCATGACAAGCGGGAACAATGTGCCCAGCAGCACAACAATCGTCGATACCGTGAACACCAAATTGTTGATCATGAGGAGCGACTCACGGGACACACCGGCGTAACTGACGCGGCTGGCAACGGACGGCGCGCGCAGCGCGTAGAGCAACAGTGACCCGCCCACCACCAGGGCCAGAAGGATCAGAATAAATAAACCGCGCTCGGGGTCGGCAGCGAAGGCATGAACACTCGTCAGCACGCCCGAGCGCACCAGAAACGTTCCCAGTAGCGACAGTGAAAACGCAAAAATGGCGAGCAGCACGGTCCAGGAGCGAAACACGCCCCGTTTTTCCGTGACTGCCAGGCTGTGCACCAAGGCGGTGCCCATCAGCCAGGGCATAAACGATGCATTTTCGACCGGATCCCAGAACCACCAGCCACCCCATCCCAGCTCGTAGTAGGCCCACCAGCTACCGAGCATGATGCCCAGAGAGAGGAAGCCCCAGGCCACATTCGTCCAGGGCCTCGACCATCGCGCCCATGATGCATCAAGTCGACCGCCCATCAAGGCGGCGATAGCGAACGCGAAGGGGACGGATAACCCGACATAACCCATATACAAAAGCGGCGGATGGATGATCAGTCCGGGATCCTGCAGCAGCGGATTCAAGTCGTTGCCATCGAGGGGCGTGTTCGGGAGCAAGCGCTCAAAAGGATTCGATGTCAACAGCGAGAAGGCCAGAAAACCCGCTGCCACCATGCCCATCACGCTCAGCACCCGCGCGACCATCACCAGAGGGAGGCCGCGGCTGAACGCCGCCACCGCGGTCATCCAGCCGGACAGAATGAGCACCCACAGCAAGAGCGAGCCCTCGTGGTTTCCCCACAGGGCCGAAAACTTGAAGATTGGCGGCAGTAGACTGTTGGAGTTGGCGGCCACCACGGCCACCGAGAAATCGTCTTGCAAGAAGCTCACGGCCAGCAGGGCAAAGGCCACAGCAACAAAGACCGTCACACCTACGGCCAAGGAAGGCGCCATATTCATGGCGGCGACATCGCGCCGCATCGCGCCCCACATCGGCACCACGGCCAGCCCGATTGCCAGCACAAAGGCAATGATCAGCGCGACGTGGCCAAGCTCGGGGATCACGGTAGGACGGGTTGACCTTGCGGTGCGGTCTTGCCCTCGAGCGCGGCAGCGACCTCTGGGGGCATATAGTTCTCGTCGTGCTTGGCCAACACCTGTGTAGCCACAAACATCCCGGTCTCATCCAGGGTGCCCTCGGCCACAACGCCCTCACCCTCGGCAAACAGATCGGGCAAGATGCCGCTGTAGCGCACTGGCACCGATGCCTCGTAGTCGGTCACCCAAAACGTGGTATCGAGATCCGTTTCACTCCGCTCGATGCTTCCCTCAATCACCATGCCACCCAGCCGGATACTCCGATCCGTTGGTGCTTTACCCGCCACGACGTCGGCGGGTGGATAGAAGAGATTGATATTGTCGCGCAGTGCGAATGCCACCAGACCGATGGCGGCGCTCGACAACACCACCATGAGACTGACCAGAATCAATCGCTGCTTTCGAACCGGATGCATCAGAAGTCAGACCCCATCGCCGGCGCTTCAGTTCCTGCCGCTACGCGGCGCTGCTCCGCCTGAAGCCAACGCCAGTGCTGCCGCATGCGCTTCAAGGGTAGCCATACCATGATCACGAGTGGCAGCGCCGTGAGGGCATAGGCCAACCACACGTAGAAGCCGTGCCCATCCATGTGCCAGACCGCCGCGAGCGACTCGAAATACATCAGGAATCCCCCACCAGCTGTTTCAACCAGCCGGACTCCCTGTGGGACCAGACCAGCTCAGCGCGCATATTCAGCAACAGGGTCACCGTAAACAGACAGTAGAAAGCCACGATCATTAAGAACAAGGGGTAGAGCATGCTCGAATCGATCGCCGACTCCCCGGTAAATTTAATCGAAGCAGGCTGATGGAGTGAGTACCACCAGTCGACCGACTTGTAGATGATCGGAATATTGACCATGCCCACGAGGCTGAGCACAGCGCAGGCCCGTGCTGCTGCGGTTTTGTTTTCGTAGGCCTCAAACAGTGCCACCACACCCAGATAAAGAAACAGCAATATCAACATTGAGGTGGTGCGAGCATCCCACACCCACCATGTTCCCCAGGTTGGTTTACCCCAAATCGCACCGGTCACCAACGCGATCGCCGTGAGAACCGCCCCTACCGGGGCTGCGGCACGCATCGTGACGTCGGCCATCTTGATCCGCCAGATCAGGCTGACCGCACCAGCAAACGCCATCACGTAATAGCCGGCGAGGGCCACCACAGCGGCGGGCACGTGAATGTAGATGATCCGGTAAGAATTTCCCTGACGGAAATCCGGTGGCGCCACCAGCAGACCCCAGATGGAACCCACCAGCAGCAAGATCACGGTGATGGGCAATAACCACCGCACAAGGGTGCCACTGAAACCGAAAAACCAGGGCGGTGAACCCAATTTGTGAATGAACGTCCACATGCCCGTAGTATAGCGCCTAACCGCCCTAAATGACGCGCCTTGCTGGCCCCCTGACCCATTGCTCGCGTCAATATCAGCTGTCGAGCGAGACGCGGAGTGCAGCGCCAATCGCCAGCGGCACCACGACCAGCGACCCGAGCGCTAACCCGCCCAGCAGCGCCAGCCAACTCTCCGGGTTACCCCCCAGCACTGCCTCCCGGACCGCCGTGGTACCGAAGATCAACACCGGCACGTTCAGCGGAATGATGAGCAAGGACAGCAGCAGGCCGCCGCGACGAATGTTGACCGTGAGCGCACTGCCGAGCGCGCCAATGATTGTGAGGCAAATGGTTCCCAACAAGAGGCTGACCAGCAGCGTGAGCAAACCCGCCTCCGGCAACCCCAACATTAAACCAAAGAGCGGTGACACTAAGGCCAACAAAAATCCGGTCGCGAGCCAATGGGCCGAGACCTCGGCGAGCGCCGTGACGGCGAGCGGATAAGGTGCCAGCGCCAATTGCTCCAAACTGCCATCCTCGAAATCGGATGCAAACAGCTTGGCGCTGACCATCAGGCTGGCCAACAAGGCCACCACCCAGAGGATGCCCGGGGCAAGCGTCGCCAGCCGGGCCGGGTCGGGCCCCAGCCCGAGCGGAAACAGGGTGATGACCATGAAGAAAAATAGCAGCGGGTTGGCGACATCCGCGGGGCTCGTCATGATGCTTCGCCCGTGGCGCAGAAATTGCCTCGCGAATACGGTCCCGAGGGACAATAGCGGTCGATCAGACGACATACTGACCCAGATCCAGATCTTGCTGCAGCACCCCGAACCGACTCGGCTGGTGACTGGTGAAGACTGTTGCACCGCCCGCATTCACGTGGTCGCGAACGCACGCGTCCAGCCACTCGCATCCGGCCACGTCGAGCGCAGTAAAGGGCTCATCCAATAACCATAACGGTGCATCACTCAGCAGCAGTCTCGCCAACGCCACCCGCCGCTGCTGCCCCGCCGATAAGGCGCCCACGGGTCGGTACTCATAACCTGCCAGATTCACCGCCGCCAGCGACTCGCAAATCTGGCTCGTGGAGGCAGTGACATCGCTGGCAGGGTGCCAACGAAGATTGTCCACTGCGCTGAGGCCTAATTTGAGTGCGGAGGCGTGTCCCAGATAGAGAAAAGTGCTCCCATGGCGGATCTCGCCGGTCACACCCAGTCTGGCCACACCCCCCAAGCCCCTCAGCAGGCTGGTCTTGCCGACGCCGTTCGCGCCCACCAGCTGCCAGATTTCACCACCTGCGACGCTGAGGTCAACACCACTCAGCAGCCTCCGGTCTCCCCGCTCAATCGCAACCTGAGTGGCTTCGAGCAGCATCAGAGGTTCACAACGCGGATATCGGGCAGACCCAAACTGTCATCTACTTCAACCTTGAGACCCTGAAAATCAAACAGGCTCTGATCCAGCAGATGCGAGGGTGCGACATTACCCAGCGCTCTGAAGATGGTCTCTGTTCTCCCCGGATACTGCCGCTCCCAATCCGTCAGCATGCCCTTGATCTCCTGTCGCTGGAGGTTTTCCTGAGTGCCACAGAGATTGCAGGGAATAATCGGAAACTGCCTGGCGTGCGCGTAATCGGCGATATCCGATTCGCGACAGTACGCCAGTGGCCGGATCACGACATGGCGTCCGTCATCGCTTTTTAATTTCGGCGGCATGGCCTTTAGCTTGCCCCCGAAAAACAGATTGAGAAACAGCGTTTCCACAATGTCGTCACGATGATGACCCAGGGCAATTTTGGTCGCACCAATTTGCTCGGCAAAGCCATAGAGCGTGCCCCGGCGCAACCGCGAGCACAGGCCACAGGTGGTCTTTCCCTCGGGGACTTTTTCCTTGACAATACTGTAGGTGTCCTTCTCGATGATGTGGTATTCGATGCCCAGGGACGCCAGGTAATTCGGCAGGACATCCTCGGGGAATCCCGGCTGCTTCTGGTCCAGGTTGACGGCGATCAGCTCAAAGGAGACCGGCGCGCTCTTCTGGAGGTTCATCAGGATATCGAGCATGGCGTAGGAGTCCTTGCCGCCGGACAGGCAGCACATGACCTTGTCGCCGGCCTCGATCATCGAGAAGTCCGCGATCGCCTGCCCCACCTCCCGGCGCAGGCGCTTCTGCAATTTGTTCAGTTCCAGCTTCTGGCGGCGTTCCTGCTCGGAAGCCGGCACAGGGGCGTCCAGGTTGGCGGTCATAGCTTCAGACATAGCAACCACATTCATCAGATCAGTGAGCGTGCGATTATACGCATCACGGAGATCAAGGGACAGGCACTCGACACATGGACAGCCGCAACTTACTCTCGCGGACAGACATGCCCTCCCGGGGCCAGGACGCCCGGCAGGCCCAACTGGAGCAACAGGTTCAGCACCTGCTGGTGGCCATTGAACACACCCTTCGCGCCCACCCCGCTGGGGTCAGTGAACTGGCCCTGATCAAGGCACTGCAGGCGGCGCCCTGGCAGCTGGTCGGCGACGTGGATTTCCACGACCCGGCCAGGCTGTACCCGGTTCATTTCCTGATATTTCATACCCTCTACCGGCTGCGTGACCAACTGGCGGAGGCTGGAGAATCCCTGACCATCAGCCCCCTAAGGATCCGTCTGCAGGCCACGGCCGAGCCCCGTACCGATACCATGCCCGGCGCGCCGGACCCACTTCGCCTGTTCTACCTGGACCTGAACCAGTACCGGCTGTCCGAGGACAGCATCCGCCAGATGATGGATGATTTCTGGGCCGGCGCTCCGCGCACGCCGCCGGCCCGGGAGGAAACCCGGGCCGCCGCCCGGCAGCTGGGCCTGGACGCCCTGCCCGAGGACTTCGCCCTGGTCAAGCAGGCCTTCCGCCGGGCCGTGATGCGGGCCCACCCGGACCGGGGGGGCGACACCGAGACCGTGCAACGTCTGAACCAGGCGTTTTCGGTCCTAAAGGCCCATTTCCAATACTCGATTTGACCCGTTCGTTCCCGCCAACCCATGTTTCGTCGGAAACCGTTTGTCATGAGAAACGCATGTCACCTGCTCGCCATCCTGCTCGCGACCCTGCTGACCGGTGCCGCAAAGGCTGACCTGGCCGTGCTCCAGTACCATCACGTCAGCGACGCCACACCGCCGTCCACCAGTACCTCCGTGTCCCTGTTCGAAGCCCAACTGGACATGATCGCCGAACTGGGTTTGGAGGTCGTGCCCCTGCAGAGGGGAACCGAGGCCGCGCTCACGCGGACGGACGATCACAACCAAGTCGCCATCAGTTTCGATGACGCCTACGCCTCCGTCTACACCAACGCGGCACCCCGACTTCAGGCGCGGGGCTGGCCCTACACCATTTTCGTCAATACCGACGCGGTCGGGCGGCCCGGCTACATGACCTGGGCTCAGCTGGCCGAACTGGCGGCCCGAGACGGGGTAACCATCGCCAACCACAGCGCCGACCATGGCCATCTGGCCCGGGCCCCCGGAGAATCTGAGTCGGCCTGGCAGACGCGGGTCGCCGACAGTCTGGACCGGGCCCAGCGGACGCTGAACGAGAAACTGGGAGCCGAGGTGCCGATGCTGGCCTACCCCTATGGCGAATTCGATGCCGGACTGGCTTCGGAAGTGGCCCGCCGGGGCTGGCTCGGGTTCGGTCAGCATTCGGGACCGATCGGACCGCAGTCGGACCGCCGTCGTCTGCCCCGTTTTCCCATGGCCAATGCCTTTGGCCAGTTGGGCAGTCTCAGGGACAAGCTGCTCAGCCGGGCCTTGCCGGTCGATGCCGCCGCCCTTCCGGACGGTATCGTTGACAGCCAGCCGCCCACGTTGGTGTTGACGCTGCCGGACGGGTTCGACCCCAAGCGTCTGACCTGTTTCGCCTCCGGTCAGGGCCGGATTCCAGTACAGGCGGACAATGACTACAGGGTCCGGGTCACCGCACCGCGGCCAATCGACAGCCGGCGGTTCCGTTAC
>CAXEVD010000066.1:0-7184 GCA_963999395.1 uncultured Halieaceae bacterium | reverse complement strand
AGCTGCGCTTTGTATTGATTACGTCTGAGGCGACCGTGGCGAGCTTGGACGAGGCGCCCGCTGAGGCCTACGAGGCAGAGGGTATGGCGCTGCGAATTGTTGCGGTGCCTTCAACGAGTGAGAAGTGCGAGCGCTGTTGGCACCGTCGACCGGACGTGGGGATGCACACTGCTCACCCGACCTTGTGCGGGCGCTGCGTCACCAATATCGAAGGTCCAGGCGAGGTGCGACACTTTGCCTGATGGGGGCTGGTTGGCGGCGATTGGCCGTCGCCCTTGGCTCGGTCTTGTGACGGCGGTCATTGTGGTCGTCGTTGACCAATGGACCAAGCAAATCGCGGTCAGCGAACTCGACTACCGCATTCCCCTGACGGTCACCAGCTGGTTTGACTGGATGCTGACGTACAACACCGGTGCTGCCTTCAGTTTTCTGGCTGACGCCGGGGGCTGGCAGCGCTGGTTTTTGACCGGTATTGCGGCTGCCGTCAGCGTCTTTATTGTGGTCTGGCTGTTTCGGCTCAACCCCGCTGATCGCGGTTTGGTGCTGCCCCTCGGACTGATCTTGGGCGGCGGCATGGGCAACCTGATTGATCGTGTGCTCCTGGGGCATGTGGTGGACTTTATTTCGTTGCACTACGAGCACCGTTACTGGCCGGCATTTAATCTCGCAGACTCGGCAATCACGCTTGGCGCTGGCTGGTGGCTGATTGACGCGTTTTGGGGCCGCACTTCCCCCTCCAAAGAAGCCCCCGTATCCTGATGCCATGAATCTTGAGATAGAACCCAACACGCGTGTGACCCTCAATTTCTCCCTCGCGTTGGAGACCGGTGAGGAAGTCGATTCCAACTTTGGCGGTGATCCCGTCAGCTTCGTGATGGGTGACGGATCCCTGTTGCCCGGCTTCGAGAGACGCTTGTTGGGCATGCGTCCCGGTGATGAGGCCGAGTTTCGGATCCCGCCGGACGAGGGGTTTGGTGAACCTCAGGATGACAATATCCAGTCCATTCCCCGTGCGGATTTTGACGCCGAAGCGCCACTTGAACCTGGGATGCTGTTTACCTTTGCCGATGCGGCGGGTGGCGAAGTGCCGGGCATGATTGCCAAAGTGAGTGAAGACACGGTCACCGTGGATTTCAATCACCCTCTCGCAGGGCGTAGTATTCACTTCAAGGTGCGCATTGCGCACGTGGAACCGGCGGAATTGCACTGATGGACATTGTACTCGCCAACCCAAGAGGGTTTTGTGCCGGTGTAGACCGGGCGATCGACATAGTGAATCGCGCCCTCGAAGTCTTTGGCGGCCCCGTTTATGTGCGCCATGAGGTGGTGCACAACCGTCACGTCGTCGACGATCTTCGGACCCGCGGAGCGGTCTTCGTCGATGAACTGTCGGAGGTGCCTGATGATGCCATCGTAATCTTTAGCGCCCACGGGGTGTCGCGGGCGGTGCAGGAAGAAGCGGAGGGCCGGGGCCTTCAGGTGTTTGATGCGACTTGCCCGCTGGTGACCAAGGTCCACGTTGAAGTGGCCGCGTTCAGTGCCGCAGGCAGGGAGTGCGTGCTGATCGGTCACTCTGGCCATCCCGAGGTAGAGGGCACCATGGGTCGCTATGATACCTCGCAAGGTGGCGCGATTTACCTCGTAGAAGATGAAGAGCAGGCTGCCGCGTTAGACGTCCGTGACCCCGCCTCACTGGCGTTTGTCACGCAGACGACGCTGTCAGTAGATGACACAGCGAAGGTGATCGACGCGTTGCGCACCAAATTCCCCGAGATTCAGGGGCCCCGCAAGGATGACATCTGCTACGCGACGCAAAATCGACAGGATGCGGTCAAATCCCTCGCCGATGAGGTCGATTTGGTGCTGGTGGTGGGCTCTACCAATAGCTCAAATTCCAATCGCCTGCGTGAATTGGCCGAGCGGTGTGGTGCCAGCGCCTACCTGATCGACGACGCCAGCATGATTGAATCCCAGTGGCTTTCCGGTAAGCAGAGTATCGGGGTGACGGCCGGTGCCTCGGCGCCCGAGCTTCTGGTACAGGAAGTCATTGATACCCTTCGTGAGCACGGTGGTCTGGCCGTTCGGGATCTCGACGGTCGAGAAGAGAACATTACTTTCTCTCTCCCCAAAGGGCTGCGTATTCCTACCGTGGCGGTAGAGGACTAATCTCACAGACGCTACCTCGTCTTTCAACTTGATCTAAGCCTCGGTCACAACTGGTCTGTGGTTACCAACCGATTGGGTCGGCCTCGTCTGGCGCGGGATTGGGGTGCGTGTCGGTCTGGTGTTTCGCGCTAATGCCTCGCCCCCGGCTGCTGTCAGGCGAGGCTAGCAACACCACCCGACTGGCGGGAAATACGGTACCCTTCGCTCCCCGGTTTTAGCCTGTCCGGTATGAGAAAGGATTCCGTGATGAATGTCTGCATGGCGCAGATCAATACGCTTGTTGGCGATATTGCCGGCAACACCCAGCGTGTGCTTGAAGTGAGTGCAGCTCAGAAGGCGGCGGGCGCACATGTGGTGGTATTTCCCGAGCTGACGCTGACCGGCTACCCACCCGAGGATCTTTTGCTGCGCGGCGATCTTCTGGATCGTACAGAGGCCGCGCTGGCGATGCTTTATGCTGAGCTGCCGGCCGATTTGACAGTCGTAGTGGGCTATCCTCGCGGGCGTGACGGTGCGCTGTTCAATAGTGCGGGTGTGATCTCGGGCGGGAAACTGCTGGCTCAATACGACAAGCAGTGCCTGCCAAACTATGAAGTTTTCGACGAAAAACGTTACTTTTCGGCCGGGACTGAACCTTGCGTGGTCGACATAGATGGCCTCTCAGTTGGTCTGACCATTTGTGAGGACATTTGGCATCCAGAGCCCGCCGCACAAGCCAAGGCCGCCGGCGCCGCGATGTTGATCAACATCAATGCCTCGCCCTTTCACCGCGGCAAGTCGTCAGAGCGGCTAGAGCGGGTGAAGTCCTGTGCTGCGGCGCATCAGCTACCCATTATTTATGTCAATCAGGTGGGCGGGCAGGACGAGTTGGTATTTGATGGCGGATCCTTCGCGATCGACGCACAGGGCGAGCTCAGCGTCAGCGCGCAAACCTTTATCGAGGCCTTCCCGATCGTCACGGTGGACCGCTCATCAGACGCGCGGCTGGCTCCCGGCGACACCGTGGCGGAGCGGAAAGATCTCGACGCGGTATGGCAGGCCCTGGGGCTGGGTACGCGCGATTATGTCGATAAAAATGGTTTTCCCGGGGTGGTATTAGGGCTCTCTGGTGGTATCGACTCTGCCGTCACGCTGGCGGTCGCCGCAGATGCATTGGGCCACGAGCGGGTCGAAGCGGTCATGATGCCGTTTCGTTACACCGCGAGCATGAGCGTGGAGGACGCCAAGGCGGAAGCTCAGGCACTTGGCGTGCGCTTCAGCAATCTGTCGATTGAAACCTTGTATGAGGCCTTCATGACGACGCTGGCGGACGAGTTTTCCGGTTTGCCCGCCAATATCACCGAAGAAAACCTTCAGGCACGTTGTCGCGGTGTGCTGCTGATGTCGATCTCCAACAAGAAAAATCTATTGGTGTTGACCACGGGTAACAAGAGCGAGCTGGCGGTAGGTTATTCCACGCTGTACGGAGACATGGCCGGCGGCTTCGATGTGCTCAAGGACTGCCCCAAGATGCTGGTCTACGCATTGGCGAGGCATCGCAACACGCTGGGTGAGTGTATCCCCGAGCGGGTGATTACCCGCCCGCCCTCGGCGGAGCTGGCCCCTGATCAGAAGGACGAGGACAGTCTGCCACCCTACGAGGTGCTCGATCAGATCATCGAACTATATGTCGAGCAGGACGCCTCGCGTCAGGAGATGGTGGATGCAGGGTTCTCGCAGGAGGATGTCGAGCGCGTTGTACGGCTCGTGGACCTAAACGAGTACAAGCGCCGCCAGGCGCCTGTGGGTGTCAGAATTTCACGTCGTGCGTTTGGCCGTGACCGGCGCTATCCCATTACCTGGGCCTGGCGCTCGTCCAGTTAAAGCCTTCAGGCTCCGTCTCAGGATTTGGGGCGGTAATTAAACTGGGGCGGCTTGGGAGGATTGAATAAGCCCAGTGTCGCGCGATTGATCCAGGATCGCTCTAGTCCGTCCATCGTATAGACAGTGTCGAAGGTGCAACCCGGGGTCAGGTTGGGGTGATCGGGGTAGTTCTCACACAGGACGTCGATTGATTCCTCGGCCAGATCGTTCAGACCCAGCAACAGATAGGCTTGGGCCATGATTGCGAGTCCATCGGCCACGCTGGGCGTCTGCTGCATATGCTCGACCACATATTTGCCGCGGTTCAGTGCCGCCATATAAGCGCCGCGGCGGAAATAATAGTTCGCCACGTGAATTTCGTGACGGGCGAGCATGTTGCGCATGTGTACCATCCGCTGGCGCGCATCGGGGGCGTAAGCGCTGTCCGGATAGCGCGTCAGTAACTGGGAGAACTCAGCGAAGGCAATCCTGATACGGCTGACATCGCGCTTGGTGTCATCGGAAGGAATGAAGCGCGAGAAGAATCCGGGTTCGATGTCGTAGGCGGCCAGCCCCTTCATGTAGAAGGCGTAGTCGACGTTTGGGTGCCGGGGGTGTAGCCGAATAAAGCGATCCGCGGCCTCGGTCGCGGCCTCAAATTCATAGGCGCCATAGTGGGCGTAGACCAGCTCTAACTGTGCTTGCTCGGCATAGCGACCAAACGGGTATCGGCTCTCGAGCATTTGCAGGCTGCGGACCGCGAGGCCGAAGTTCTCATTCTTCAGGTGTCGCTGCGCCTCCCGGTAGAGTTGCTGCTCGCCAGAATCAGCAACCAGATCGTCATCATCGCCGCCAAACCAGGAGCAACCTGAGGAAAGCAGCAATAAGCTGAGCAGTAAGCTGCGCGTTAACAATATGCGGAGGGCCAAGAGCAGTCGTCCACCGTGGTACATTTTGGGCACGTAGTGTAAACGCAACCGTGCGGGAGTCACAGCGCTTGGAAGACGAAGTTTTAGCGGCCGAAGAGCCGCTATCTGCCAGGGTCCCGGCGGACTTGCATGGCCAGCGTCTGGATGCGGCGGCAGCGGCGCTGTTCACGGATTTTTCCCGCAGTCGGTTGGCTGAGTGGATCAAAGCCGGGCGTCTGCAGCGTAATCAGAGCACCGCCAAACCTCGCGACAAGGTCGCCGTGGATGATCAGCTGGTGCTGACGCCGGAGGCTGAGGACCGTGTCGAGTGGATCCCCGAGGATCTCCCTCTGGATATCCTGCATGAAGATGAGCATGTGATCGTGTTGAACAAGCCCGCGGGACTGGTGGTGCATCCGGCCGCTGGCCATCACAGCGGCACCCTCGTCAACGGCCTGCTGGCGCATGCACCGGAAATGGCGGCTCTGCCCCGGGGTGGCATTGTGCATCGTCTCGACAAAGACACCTCGGGAATCATGCTCGCGGCCCGATCACCGCTAGCCCACAAGTCTTTGGTGGCGCAGTTGGCGGATCGATCAGTCAGTCGTCTGTATAGCGCGGTCTGCCGCGGCACGTTCTCGGGAGGCGGCACGATCGATGAGCCCATTGGACGCCACCCGACCTCCCGCATCAAGATGGCGGTGGTACCCGATGGCAAGCCGGCTGTCACTCATTACCGGATCGCGCAGCGATTCGGCGCGCACACCCAGCTTGATGTCAGTCTCGAATCGGGTCGCACCCACCAGATCAGAGTGCATCTCGCGGCGCGTAAGCATCCGTTGGTGGGCGATTCCGTCTATGGTGGGCGCGCAACACGCCCTGCGGGCGCGAGCGAGCGGTTGCTGGCGACGCTGACTGATTTCTCCCGGCAGGCGTTGCATGCCCGGGAACTGACCTTTCTCCACCCTGACTCATCTGAGTCGATGCACTTTACGGCGCCCATCCCCGCGGATCTGGCGGATTTGGTCCACTGCCTCTCGCAGGAGGATCCGGTCTAATGGTGTCGCTCCCACTCTGGGCGCCCGCCGCAGTGCTCGACGGTATAGAGATTCGGGTCAGCACTCGTGAGGGAGGCGTCAGCCCATCCCCCTACGACAGCTTGAATCTGGCTGACCACGTTGGCGACAAGGCCGAGAGCGTTGACGAAAATCGCCGCCGGCTGGCTGAGGCGCTGCCGGGGCATGCCGTTTGTTGGCTGAATCAAGTCCACGGGGTGAGCGCGGTGGAGGCGGCGCCCGGGGTGGTACCAGACGCGGATGCGCACTGGACGGCGGCATGCAACCTACCGCTGGCAGTTTTGACGGCGGATTGTCTGCCTGTGGTGCTCATGGCCAGAGATGCGAGCTGTGTGGGCATTGCCCACGCGGGCTGGCGAGGTCTGGCGGCGGGGGTATTGGAGTCATTGCTTGCAGCGATGCCCTCCGAGCCGGCGTCGATAACGGCCTGGCTGGGCCCGGCGATCAGTGCAGGGGCCTATGAGGTCGGCCCTGAGGTGAAAACGGCCTTTGAGCAAGGGTGCGGTGAGGAGAGCGGCGACTGCTTTCATCCGTCTCATCGCCAAGGGCACTGGATGGCGGATTTGTCGGCACTGGCACGCCTCAGGCTTACCCGGGAGGGGGTGTCCGAGATCACAGGCGGGGGGAGATGCACTGTCGGCGAGCCAGATCACTTTTTCTCCCATCGTCGCGAGGGACCCGCTACCGGACGCATGGCAACGCTGGTGTGGGTGAGCTGACCCATCGAGAGCCGCATCTGTAAATCAACCAACCGACCGATCACCCGCGATTAGAGACTCACGCGGCGACTGTGTTTGTAGCCGTTTCGTGCCTGTTGCGCTGCATTGAGCGTCAGCTGGGCGTCGCCAGACTGTATAAACCCACACTTGAAAAAGGGTTTTAGGCCCCCATATCTCTCTCAGACAAAGCTGACCCGCAAAGTGGGATCAAGGAGAGAGCGATGCGCATGGACAAGCTGACACGTTCGTTACAAGCGGCTGTAGGTGAGGCACAGTCCCTCGCGATTGGCCGGGATCACCCTTTTATCGAGCCGCTTCATTTATTGAAAGCAATGCTGGACCCTGCCGGCTCTGCCTCGCGTGCACTACTGTTGGCGGCGGGTGCCGCGGTGGAGCCTCTACAAGCTGCAGTGGATGCCGCGCTGGGTGCCATGGCGACGGTTTCGGGCAGTGAAGATATCCACGTCAGTCAG
>CAXEVD010000065.1:0-7206 GCA_963999395.1 uncultured Halieaceae bacterium | reverse complement strand
CAAGGCCCTGACGGCAGAGCACACGAAGGCCGAGCTTAACAACAAGGTCCGAACTTTGGAAGCGGAGCGCGAGGATTTGGAGGGCCAGGTCAAGGAACTGCAGGAGCGCTGCGAGTCCATCAAGGACCGCGAGGCCAAGCGGCGCGAGGAGGACGACGCCGCGCACGCGGAGGAGGTCGACAAGTTCAAGAAGATCAACGAGCAGCTCAAGGCCAACCTCGAGGCGATGCTCTCGGCGCCCAGTTCAAACGCCGGCATGGTGATGTCATCGCGCTCAACCAGTGTCGCCTGAGGTAACCATTCAGCCACCTGTAACGTGCCATCGCGCAAACTGGAGTGGGTCGCAATCACCAGCGCGGTTTGCGCAACCTGCGTCGCTGCGGGTTCAGCTTCGAAGTTTGCTGCGGCGTGATAGCCCGCGTTTCTCGCCTCACCCGCACCCACGAAATCAAAGAACAAATCGAGCGCCCTTGGGTAGGCGACCTTATCGAGGCGATCCGCCACCATCGCCTTGAACAAACCGTTAAGTGGGTCGTCCTGCTCAAGATATGCAGGGGGCTTGGTCAATGAGGCCCGGAGGTCCGCCATATCGGGACCCGAGAACACTGGCACATCCACCAGCACCAGGCCGCTCACCTGTTCGGGGTAGTGATTAGCCATCTCCATAGCGACCAGCGCACCCGAGTGAAATCCCGCCAGCCAGACAGGTTGGCCCGGCGCGTTCAGGAGGGGCGTCATGGCATCGGTGTACCCACCGACGGTGGGCGGGTCCACCAGCGCATCCGAAAAACCGTAACCGGGCAGGTCGGCGCTCCACACTGGACCGTCGTAAGCTTGCGCAAAGCTATCGAAAAAGCGGCCGCCATAGGGCACCGGTGGCAAGCATACGATGGGCGGCAAAGCACTCTGGCTACCCCGCCACTGCCACACGTGCAGTTGTCCCGGCGTGTTATCCAGATAGCGTCGTCGCGGTGAAGCCATTCAGGTCAATCCCTCGTGTTCAGTCATACCGTGGTCGTAGGAACCCAAGATCCCTCGCAGGCCAAGAAGCACGGGCACACCAAAAATGACGGGAATCACCGCCATGGAGTAGCGAATGCCTTCAACGCCAAAGACATAATCGTTGAGGAGCGCCACAGCAGTGGGGCCAAGGAAAAGGCCGGCCATACTGATACACATGTAGTAGAGCGCCACCGTCTGTGCCTTGACGGGGCCCGGCGCGATTCTGAGGAGCGCGGTCACGCCCATCGCCGAGGTCAGGCCGATACCCATGTTGTTGAGCGCAAAGACCCCCATGGCCAATGGGGCCGAGGGCATCAGGGGAAACAGGGCGCCTGTAAGTACCGTGGCGAATACCCCAAATAGCGCAATCTTCATTGCCGCATCGCGCTTGCCCTGCGCGATCCAGTGGTCACACAACCACCCCGCAGACAAGACCGCCGCGGGGCCACAGATAATCAGCAGCAGGCCATTGATAGAGGCGTAGTAGCTGGTCTCCCAGCCCCAGGTGCGCTCAAACAACGCCGCACCCCACCCCTGACTGTAGGCGACGATAGTCATGAAGCAGAAAACACTGACGAAGCCGCCATACATGCGCCAGCGCGCCCATACGTGCTTAAGCATGTCAGGCAGGCTACCGCCCGTCGCCGAAGGGCCGCCCGAGCGCCGTGGTTCGCGCAATAAAAAAAACAACACAGAGAGGATGAGGCCAGGCAGCCCCACAATGAAGAACGTGACTTGCCACGGCACCAGTTCACCAATACCCGGTAGCGTAATGGTGCCGCCCGATTTGGCCCAGGTCAGCACCCCGGCCCCCAGCAGTGAGGCAAAGCCCGCCCCGACCGATAGCGCCATGGTGTAGACCGCGATCGGTCGAGAGCGCTTCTCGGGCGGGAAACTGTCGGAGATGATCGACATAGCGCAGGGGCTGAGCGTGGCCTCGCCGACACCGATACTCACTCGCGCGATGAAGAGATGCGTGAAGTTACGCGCCAGCCCCGAGGCGGCGGTGGCGATGGACCAGACTGCGATCCCGACAGCGACGATCTTCACCCGGTTCTTCCGATCAGCGAGCCACCCCAGCGGTAGGCCCATCGTGGCGTAAAAGATCGCGAAAGCCGGCCCTAGGAGTAGACCAATCTGAGTGTCTGTCAGGCCGAGATCCGCCTTGATCGGCTCAATCAACAACCCCAGCACGTAACGATCGATGAAGGAGAAGACATAGGCGATGGTGAGCAGGCCCACCGTCAGCCAGCCATAGGCCAGACTACTCTGCGGCTGCGCGTCAGATACCGCGTCGCTCATACGAACTGGTTCACTTCAACGAAATATCCGCTGGGGTCAAAGAAACTGATGCCCAGAACACGGAAGACCCCGCCATCGGGCTTGGGGTACTCACTGACAACGGGCTCACACACCATCTCGATACCGGGTACGGCTTGCAGCTTCTCGTAGACACCTTTCACATCTTCATGATGGAGCACATACACGGACTCACCGATGCGTACCCGATTCGGATTCGACCGCGGTGGCGGCTCGGGCAGTGGCGGGTCAATGTACTGGAGAATGCCCAGCATGCCGATGAAGTCATCCTTACACTTCAGCATCACGAGGCGGGTCTGGGAATTGGGCTCACCGGCAGGTAAACCGTCTCCTGAGACCAAGATTTCTTCGTCGTAATGCACCGACATACCCAGAATATCCCGGTATATCTGCAGTGACGGCTCGATGTCATTCACCAGCATGGTGGTACGACGAATCAGGACAGGTACATCGCTCATAGCGCCCCCTTTGTTTTATAGATATAACATTAGTACTTTACGGGTCTGACCGATGCGGAGGCAAGCAGAATGACTGGCCAATCAATCCTGAGCACCCTCAGTAACGCCCTCCTTTCCCTCACTGGGCTCCTCTCGCTGACTTACGCGGGGCACGGCATCGCTCAGGGGCAGGACACCACCCCGTGGAGCCGCGATCTTCAGGTCATTGAGGTCATGCTCCCGGGCTTTTACAGCAACGCCAATCAGGCCTACTTCGATGGCCGGCGCAAAGTGGACAACCCCCAGTCCCGCCACAACCTGCTGATCGAGGCCGCGGACACTGGCTTTGACGTCACCCTGAGCGCACCGGATGGCACCGTGATATCGAGCCAGAGATGGTCTCTTACCGAGGATGACGAGCGAGAGGCGGTTCGTATGGACATCAGCGACGCCGGCGGCACCTCCCTCTGCTCTGTTTGGTGGAGCCGGGACGCCGCGCAATTTAGCGCTCATGGCGAGACAGAGTGCCTTGAGGGTATGGCCACCAGCCCTGCGGCGCTGGCCCTGGGTGAGCAGCAGTTCTGGTGGACCCCGCGCGGCGGCTCAGAGGCGGCGGTGAAGCTTCATAGAGCCCGTCAATTCACTTGTTATGCCGACATCCCCGGGGTGGGCGGTGGCCGTGACATCCCCTACACCCGCTACGACAACCTAAGCCTGCATGATCAAGGCGCCGAAACTTGGTTCGTCGACAAAGATGGCAGGAATCTGGGCCTGCGGTTGTTCAACGTTGACTGGCCCATCAACAACTACGATGGCTATTTCACGCGCGATTCACTGGTGATCTATGTCATCGAGAAACTCGATGACGGCAGCACCAAGGAGCATGGCTACGCGTTTACCCTCCCGGACGCGAATCGCATCGGTATCAACCTCAAATGGCTACTGGCCAGCTGCTTCATGATCTCGGGCAAGGTCGATACCCCGACCATGTAAGGGCGCCATGACGATGCGAAGACGAGACATACTGCGCGCGAGTAGCGCCGGCCTAGCGGCACTGGGCCTTGCGCAACACACCACAGCTCGGGACGCGTGCGCGTCGGCCGCTACGCAAGCCGCCACCTTCGTATTGGTGCACGGCACCTGGCACGGTGGCTGGGTATGGCAGGACGTGGCCAACAGACTGCGGACGATGGGCCATCGCGTCTATACTCCTACCTGCACCGGCTGTGGTGAGCGACTGCATCTCACGGGTCCTGACGTGGGGCTCGACACTCACGTTACCGACATTGCGCAGGTCCTCGGGTTTGAGGATCTTAACCACGTCATTCTGGTGGGCCACTCCTTCTCGGGCATCACGATCACCGGCGTGGCGGACCGCTGTCGTGAACGCATCGACAGGATCGTGTTCTTCGATGCGCTGGTACCCCGAGAAGGAAGGATGAGTGGGGTGCCCCTGGACCCCGACACCGGCGACTTTCCCGACTGGTGGAAAGCCCGGGAAGAGCATTTTATTGATGGCTACCAGATGGATCTGTGGCAAGACTATCCCATGGAGATGCTGGTGCCGGACACCTATCCCGAGGTGGCCGCCAAGCTGAAGCATTTGATCACCCCGCATCCCGCAAAGCAGTGGACAGACGAGTTGGTACTGGAACATGGCGGCTGGGAGGGCCTCAACCCCACCTACATCCACTGCGTGGGACAGACCTATCGGCAAAGCTCTGATCTGATGGTTGGCCCAGCGCGAGGGCCTGACTGGGCGTTTATTGAGCTGGATATCCCGCGGGATGGGATGCTGACGCACCCTGATCTGGTCTCCAACACGCTCTCCGGACTCATCGGCTGACCTGAGATCAGTGCGGCCATTCGTTAGGTGCTGAAGCACCCGCGAAAGGCGGGTTGTAGCGCTTTGAACGCACGCTGATTGCGCGCCGGGGCCATTCAAATCACACTGTGCCGGTTTTCGCCGTTTCTGGGTGCGTTAATGAAACACTGCTTATGGATACTGCTAGGGATCTCGATGATGTCAGCCGCCGATGACACCCCCGTTGCCATCGCACTTCACGGTGGGGCGGGCACCATTGAGCGGAGTGCCATGAGCGAAGAGCTCGAGGCGACCTACCGCACATTTCTCGACGGCGCGATCGCCCGCGGCTATGAGCAGCTGCGTGAGGGTCGATCCGGCCTCGATGTCGTCGTCAACGTCATTCAGTTGATGGAAGAATCTCCCCTGTTCAACGCCGGGCGCGGCGCTGTCTATACCTGGGAAGGCACCCACGAGCTCGATGCCTCGATCATGCACGGTGCAACACTCGACGCGGGAGCGGTTACCGGGGTCAGCACGGTGCGGTCCCCCATCGCATTAGCCCGCGCCGTCCTGGAAGATTCTCCTCATGTGATGCTGGCGGGAGCGGGGGCTGAGGCCTTTGCCCTGAAGCAGGGATTTATCCCGGTGTCCCCCGAGTACTTTGCGACCGAACGCCGTCGCGAGGCACTTGAGGCCTACAAAGCCAATGAACAGGCGGGTCTGAAGCCCGAGGCCGATCATAAATTTGGCACGGTTGGCGTGGTAGTGCTGGACCAGGCGGGTAACCTGGTTGCGGGTACCTCAACCGGCGGGATGACCGGTAAACGCTGGGGGCGCATCGGTGACTCACCCGTGATCGGTGCGGGGACCTATGCGGACAACCGCAGCTGCGCGGTGTCGGCGACCGGCCACGGCGAGTACTTTATTCGCTATACCGTGGCGCGTGACATCTGTGCACGGATGCAATTTGGCGGCGCAACCCTCGAGGAGGCGGCGAGCACTGTCGTGATGGAAGAGCTGGTAAAAGCCGACGGTGAAGGCGGCGTTGTCGCGGTGGACCCCGCGGGCAGGGTCGCATTGGTATTCAATACGCCGGGCATGTACCGCGCATCGATCGATGCTGCAGGCCACAAGGTGGTAGGGATTTATGGCGAGGACGAAGCCCCCTGATTCATCTCGGGACGTCAGCCACTTATTGCCCTATGATCAATCGTGTTCCGCAGAGTCGAGACGCATCATGACCGCTCAGATTAACCACCTTCCCGCTGATGCCCCGCAGGAAGAACTACTCCACTGCATGGCAGAGGACGGGGCCGTCATCATTGACGATGTTCTGGGTGACGAGCGGCTGGAAGCGCTTGGACACGATCTTGCTCCTTTCCTAAATAAAGAGGTTTACGGCCGCGACGCGTTCACTGGTTTTCGCACGCAACGCATCGGCGCACTCATTGCGCGCTCTAAAGCCTGTGGCGAACTGGCGCTGGAGCCCCGCATGCTGGATGCCGCAAGAACCTATCTGGCAGAGCACTGCGACGACGTGCAGCTCCATTTCACTTCTGCCGTGGCGATTGCGCCCGGCGAGTCAGCGCAGATACTCCATCGGGACCGCGGGATCTGGGGCGGCTACGTGCCGCGGCAAATCGAACCGCTATTCAGCACCATCTGGGCGCTGACGCCCTTTACACGAGAGAACGGCGCCACGCAGGTGGTAGTCGGCTCTCACCGTTGGGAAAAAAAGCGTCAGCCGGAACCCGATGAGATTGCCTATGCCGATATGTCGCCAGGGTCGGTGCTCTGCTACAACGGTACCGTGCTGCACGGCGGAGGCGCCAATGCCACTGCGGACGAGACACGGGTTGGCGTTTTCTTGCACTACACGCTGAACTGGCTGCGTCAGGAAGAGAACCAGTACTTGTCCTGCCCGCCCGAGCACGCGGAGCATCTCTCTCAAGAACTGCGCGCACTCATCGGCTATGCCAAAGGCGGCTATGTATTGGGCTTCTACTCTGACCCCGATGACGATAGCGCCCAGCATGAATCAGTGAGCCCCGAGAATCTATTTAGCCAGCACCGTGGCGATTTCGATGTCTTGCCGACAGAGGAGCAATTGGTGTCGCAGTCAACGCCCCAGCGCTAGCGTCCCCAAGCCGCTACCGTGCCATCCTTACGCATCTCCGTAGCGCCGACATAAACACCATCGGGTAGCCGCATAATCGCTTGGTAACCACCAAAGGGCGCGCCAGTGTCATCTACCTCAACCCGGTGCCCCATTGCCGTGAGTTGCTCAACAGTTTCACCCGGCACACCGGGCTCAACGAGCAGCGTACCCAGCAGATCTTCATCAACGCCTGTGGGCTGGCGCCCGCCATCATGGTTAAACCGCGCCGCGTCCCCAGCGGTCTGCACGTCCATTCCAAAGTCGATGATATTCACCAGCACCTGCACATGGCCCTGGGGCTGCATGGCACCACCCATTAGGCCAAAGCTCATGAACGGCTCACCGTCTTTCATGACAAATGCTGGGATAATGGTGTGAAACGGCCGCTTGCCCGGTGAATACACATTGGGATGGCCCTCCTCCAGTGAAAACAACTCACCCCGATTCTGCAGCATAAAACCGAGGCCGTCGGGAACGAGCCC
>CAXEVD010000064.1:0-7225 GCA_963999395.1 uncultured Halieaceae bacterium | reverse complement strand
AATGTGGCCCCTTCAGGTAAGTTTGGGGTCTGCTCTGCCACCCATTCATTGATTACTCGGGAGGACTGCACCACATCGGGGTTGGCGGTGACGTACGCATACAACCCGTGACCGGGCATACCATCGAAACGACTGACGGTGTCGACATCCTCAAAGCCGTCATCAATCGTGGCGACTTCGCCCAAATAAATCTGCGTGCCGTCCCTCGCTGTCAGCAACACGATGCGCTCAAAGTCCTCCCGGTAATAGGCTTGGCCCCGGGTTTGCACGCGGATGTCACCGTCGATGCCTTTAATCGCACCGGCCGGCAAGTTCAGTGAGGCAGACTGAATCGCGCGGACAACATCGTCGAAAGACAGGTTATGGCGCCGGAGATCTAACTCCGACACATTGACTGATACCTCGTATCGACGCGGCGACACCAGATCGACGGCCGAAATCCAGGGCTGGCGTGCCAGATCGTCACGCAGTGTCTCACCGAGCTCTTTGAGCTCCCATTCATCGAGCTCACCCGCTAACTGCACAACACCCACCAAATGCCGATATATTAACTCTGTCACCACAGGCCGATCTGCATCGATAGGGAAAGTGGTAATCGCGTCGATTCGGGTTTTAATCTCGTTGGTAAGCCGCAAAGTAGGGTAGCCCGGCAGCGCCTCGACGATTACCTTACCCACACCATCCAGCGCAATGGATCGCACCTCTTTGATCCCATCCAGCTCGTGGATGGCCTCTTCAATACGCACGCAGATTTGTTCCTCCACCTCTCTCGGACTTGCGCCATCAAAAGGCATGGAGATATAAACCTTATCGATTATGGGGGTGGGGAAGAACTGCTTATCTAGGCCCGGGAGGTTGTAGAGACCCCCAATCACCAAAACTACCATCAAAAGGTTAGCGGCGACCGGATTGGAAATGAACCAGCCCAGTAGACCTGGTTTGTCAGCCACTGGTCGGCCTCACCGCAGCCACTTCGATCGCAGCACCGGCTGCCAAAAGGCTGCTTTGTTCCGCAACGACCTGCGCTCCAGCGCTGATACCACGCACCCACACCCGTTGCTGCTCGCGTCTGAGCAACTCTACTGGCAGTCGTTCCAGTCGGCTGTCTTCGTTCACCAACAGCACGGTATTGTCCCCTCGCAAAGCGGTGTTGGGCAATTCAACGGATTGCTGAATAGGCTTGCCGCGAATGCTCGCCTCCACGAACAAACCTGGCGTCAGCGGTGGTCTTTGTGAACCGCTCTCCCCAAACGGATTGCTCACTTCCGCAATCGCAAAAGTGACGCGACTGTCGCGATCGATGCTGGCCTCAACACGGGCAATTTTTCCCTGCCACTGCCAGCGTTTACCACCGAACCGCGCGCTCAAGACCACCTCCGGGTAGGCCTCGACCGCCGTCTCAAACAGCGGCAGTTCTAATAGTGCGAGCTGAGAATCACTGATCGGCAGATGAACCTCGACTCGCTCTGTCGCGTAAATCTGCGCCAACGCGGTACCAGGCGCGACGAACTGACCGAGGTCAACCGACTTCTTCTCTAATCGACCGTCAAACGGGGCACGAACCGTTGTCCGTTCCAAAGCCAGCTCGGCCGCGGCCACATCAGCCTGGGCTGCCGCGAGCGAGGCCTCGGCGGCGCGGAGTTGCGGCTTGCGCAAAAACAAATCGTTCGCCTCGCTGGTGCCGAGCTCACGCCACTCTCGCTGCGCCTGCAGGTTACGGCCACGCTCCTCTGCGACACGTTGTGCGGCAGCAGCTTCCTGAGCACGGGCTCTGGCGATGGAAAACTCATAATCCGCTCGTTCGAGTTGCAGCAGGATGTCTCCTGCCTTGAAGAAACGCCCGTCGAGGAATCGATCACTCACGCTCTCCACTTTGCCGCTGACCTGCGCAACCAGTCCAACGCGTCTGACCGGCTCGACGGTACCTTGAGTGCGAACCGAAATACTATGGTCGGCGGGGGCAGCCAAAATGACATCCACCAGCGGGCGACGCGGTTCCGGAAACTGGGTTGGCTGGGTTTGCGGTTTACCCACTAACACCAAGAAGCAAACCGCCAAACCGGCAGTCGTAAATGCCGCCGAGCCGAACAATCGGCGGCGGGAAAAACGGCCACTTTTGACGTTGTTCTCAGTCATTGGTCAGTCACTACCTTCCATGTGCGTGAGCGTCGGGGGCTGGATTTTAACGCGATACGCGGCGCGAGGATATTTGGCCTAGTGTGCAAAGCTACCAAACGGCGTTTGCAAAAGGTTTGTTCAGTTTTTCTGGGCCTTATCGACAATGCGCAGTAGAGCTGCCGCAATGATCTCGGGCACCTCCTCTTGCAAAAAATGGCCCGCCTCAGTCTCTGTAACAGGTGCAGTTGGAAACATTTTCTGCATGAAGGGCAGGCCTCTGCCCAAAATGGGGTCGTTCATCCCCCAGACCAGCTCTGCCGGAATATCCAATCCCTCCACGTAGCGCTCGATATCCCCCAGTGCAGGTGAACTGGCGTGGTCAGGCCCATCTGCCACCATTCGCATGAGCGCCAACGTCGCTTTGCCATTACCGCTATCCTCGAGGGGACGCCGATAAAGATCCATGACCTCCGGCGGCATCGTCGCCGGATCACCTTGCACCTGTGCCAGACGCATGAAAAACACCGGAGACAGCGCCTCGACCACCAGTTCGCCAACCAGCGGCGTTTTTACAAGCGCATGGGCCCTGCTCAAATCCATGGGCTTACGGGGGGCGCGAAACCCGGTATTCATGACCAAAACCCCTTTCAGCACCCCGGGCGATAGTGACAAGGCCCCCATGCCCACGGGCCCTCCCCAATCCTGACCCGCATAGACTACCTCTGTGAGGTCCAGTGTCGTCAACACACGGTTCATCCAGCGCATGTGGTTATAAAGAGTGTGTTCGCTCGCCGGGACCTTGGTGGAGAAACCGAGCCCCACCATGGTCGGCATGATGACCCTGACGCGATCCAAAGGTAGCAGCTCTGCGACCTTTCGATACAGTAAGCCAGTAGTCGGATTGCCGTGCTGGAGGTAGACCGGGTACCCCTGACCGATCTCCAGCACATGTATCTTGATACCGGGCTCGACTTCGATGAAGTAACTTTTGTAGTCGTCACTGACTGCGGTGGCCGCATAGTCGGGGAGCGGGAAAGCCTCGAATTCGCCCACATCCAGCTCAACCTTACCCTCGCCCTGGGGGATGATGCGCTCACCGTCCCGCACTAACATCAAGGCAGCGACTACGAGTAAGGCGGCGAGGACTAACGCTACTCTTAACGTTGTTCTTAACGCTGTTCTCATTGCCAGCCTCTCTGAACAGTCAATATATTGGCAGTTATTATGTCAATTTCCGTTGGTCTGTGCAAAATTGCCACGGCCACCCGATTTTTAGGGGGCGGATTCTAATTTTCAACGCCACACTGCTCCCGGATTACAACACACCTCAATGAGGAGAAACGTCATGGCAGACGCCAAAACCAAAGCAGCACCCAAGGCTGCAGCCAAGAAAGCTGCAGTAGAGAAAGCCTCCGCCAAGGCCAAAAAGGTCCCGGCAAAGAAAAAGCCGGCCGCCAAAACCAAGGCCAAGGCAAGCACCAAAGCCAAAACCCGAGCGCGACCCAAGACCATCGATACCGGCCGCAACGCACTGCTTGCAGGCCTGGGCGTTTATGGCAAGGCCTACGATCAGGCACTGGAGCAATTCGCCAACCTGCAGGAGCAGGTAGACGAGGCACAAAGCCGTCTCACCGAGCGCCGCAAGCAGGCTGAGGATCTCTACAAGTCACTGATCAAGCGTGGCACAGCGGTCGAGAAAGAGGCGCTGAAGGCGCTGGCAGATCTGGAGCTCGACTCACTGGCTGATCGCTCCAAGCTGGAAGCACAGATGAAAAAGGCGAAGTCTCGCTTTGACGATCTGAAGACCAAGTTTGGTAAAGCTGCCTAAACCCACTTTTTAGCGTCCGTTTTTTTCGGGGGAGCGTTGCTCCCCTTTTATATGGATGTCCGCTTTCAACGCGGTGCAGTGGGACCCCGTAAAACCTGGCGCAGATTCAGGTAAGCGCCGGAACTGTGTTTCAGTGGGCAGCCGGGCCTGCAGCGCGCGGCGCGTCACGCGCCGTCCCGGCACGGTACACTGACGTCCCATGAAAACCGCGGAACGCATTCTGGTCGTCGCCACCGAGCTCTTCAATGAGCGCGGGGAGCGCAATGTCACAGCCAGTGACATTGCGCTCGAGCTGAATATAAGTCCAGGCAACCTTTACTACCACTACAAGGGCAAGGACAGCATTCTCTCGGCCATTTTCGCTCGCTTCTATCGGGATGTTGCCAGTGCACTCGCAACGCCCATTATTGAAACTGGGTTTTTGGATACAGATGACGTAGTCGAAAGAAGCTGGCTATTCCTCACCGTCGTGATGGAATCGATGTTCGCGACGCGCTTCCTCTATCTCAATCAAAACGACCTCATGTATCGCTATCCCGACATTGACCGTGGCATGCGCAGATTGATGTCGCTCAAACGCCAAATGGCCCGGCAGTTAGCCTCCGCACTGCTGGGCTCTGTTGACATTCACGCGCACCCCCAGCGGCTTGATCAGGTCTCTGACAGCATGGCCATGACGCTCATGTTTTGGCTTAGCTTTGAGCAACTCATGGAAGCATCACAAAAGCCGCAACAGGTTATCCATAGCGCGGTTCTACAGGTGCTATCTCACTGCGCACCGTATTTAGGCGATAAACAGGCCGATTTCTACGCAGAATGTGAGCTAATCAACGCTCGACTGCTCGACGATCGGCCCTCGTAAGGTACTATTCGCAGTGCTTACCTCAGCTTTGCCGGCGTGACTAGCTGGTCGGCAATCGATGAGTACAACAGTGACGAACCGTTAATCCGAAGAAATGGAGCCAGATTATGACTATTGCCGTAGGAGATAGCATTCCAAACTGCACCCTGTCAGTAATGGGTAGCGAGGGTCCCGCACCAGTATCGACTGCTGACCTCTTCAACAACAACAAAATTCTGATGTTTGCCGTCCCCGGGGCCTTCACGCCCGGATGCTCTATGACGCATTTACCTGGGTATGTCGCAAACGCGGACAAAATCAAGGAAATGGGTGTCGACGGCATCATTTGCCTGTCAGTGAACGATGCATTTGTGATGCATGCTTGGGGCGAGGCGCAAAATTCAAATGACTCCATTGTCATGCTGGCCGACGGCAACGGCGAGTTTACTCAAATGCTGGGGCTGGAAATGGACGCTTCTGGGTTCGGTATGGCGATGCGCAGTCAGCGTTATGCCCTGATTGCAGAAGACGGCAAAATCACGCATCTCAATATTGAAGACGGTCCGGGCGTAGACGTCAGTTCTGCTGAGACCATGATGGCGCTGCTCTGAGACGAGACATTAACCCCCGCGCATCGCGCTATCAGCAGGTGCGTGGCAGGGTTCTCTCAGTCCGCGCAAAGGGGTAGATGGAAAAGCCAGACTGACTAGGTCAGCAATACCCACGCCACCGTGGCAATGAGTAACGCTCCTATCAGATTCAATGCAAATCCCTCTCTGACCATCCGCCGAATTGGCAATTCCCCGCTCCCGAAGACCACCGCGTTGGGTGCAGTGGCCACGGGCAGCATAAACGCACAGCTGGCACTCATGGCAGCGGGCACCATAAGCCAGAGCGGATCGATCTCTACAGCCAAGGCCACTGCGGCCAACACAGGCATCAGCAGCGCCGTTGTTGCCGTATTGGAGGTAGCCTCAGTGAGAAACGTTACCGCCAGGGCCAATAAAAGCATCATTGCAAAGACCGGTAGCGCAGCCACTGCGATCAATGCATCGCCGACTTGGGCACTGAGTCCCGAAGCCACAAAAGCGCGAGCCAAACAGATGCCTCCACCGAACAACAGGAGCACCCCCCAGGGAATTTGACTCGCCTTCGCCCAATCGATGAGCGGTTGCCCCTGATCATCGCGCACCACGAACAGCGCAACGACCGCCAATAACGCTACTGAGGCGTCGTTTGCCGCTGGTAAACCAAGCCACGTCTGCCAGCCGCCGAAAGGTTCAGCGCGCGTTATCCAAGCCACGGCAGTGAGACCAAACACAACGAGCACCCGCCTCTCGGCGCTCCTCCAAGGGCCAACCGCTGGCACCTGAATATCCAACTCTCTGGGTACAGCGCGTGTCACCCACCACCACGCCAGAGGCAAAAGAGTCAGTACAACCGGCATGCCCCAGGACATCCACTGCGCGAAGCTGATGGTCTGAGCCGTGTTTGCTTCGTATACCTGCACTAAAATAAGGTTTGGAGGTGTGCCGATTGGCGTTCCTAAACCGCCAATGCTGCAGGACCACGCTAACCCCAGCAGAAGTGGCGCTGCCAAGCTATTGCGGTCTGAACAGGAGGCCAAGACTGCCAGTGCTACCGGCATGAGCATCAAAATTGAGGCCGTGTTGGAAATCCACATGCTGAGCAACGCGCCCGCGATCATAAATCCCAGCACCAAACGACGCGGCTTGTGTCCGCCCACCAGGTTAACCACGGACAGCGCAATGCGATGATGGGCGCCCGTGCTTTCCATACCGCGGGAGAGCAAAAAGCCCCCGAGTAACAGAATGATCAGCGGTGACCCGACCGACGCCCCGACTTGTTCCGAAGTCAGGACCCCCGAGATGGGAAAAACCGCGATCGGCAACAACGAGGTCACCGGAATGGGCAGCGGCTCAAAAATCCACCACAACATGCACAGCCACGCTACCACCGCTGTAATAACGATTGCTTCTGGTTGCTCCAATGCCGCCATAATGACGGCCAGGCATAATCCGGACACAAGGCCCGGCCAGATACTTTCTCGTGGATCAAGGAAGGTCATCGTTTTCATCTCCTGTATGCTCCCCAACCCGCGCCCTTGTGTAAACTCCTCTGATGGCACCTGATCGCCCGACACAGCTGATCGACCGCTTCGATCGCCGGATTTCATACCTGCGTCTGTCCGTGACAGACCGCTGTGATTTTCGATGTCAGTACTGCATGGCAGAGACCATGGAATTTCTGCCTCGGTCCGAGGTGCTGACCATTGAAGAGCTCCTCAGAACCGCCCGCCTGTTTAGCGAGTTGGGAGTGCGGAAAATCCGCGTCACCGGAGGTGAGCCGCTGATTCGACGAGGCGTTCACGAGCTTTTCGCAGGGCTGGGCGCCCTCGCGGGTCTCGACTCGCTGGC
>CAXEVD010000063.1:0-7310 GCA_963999395.1 uncultured Halieaceae bacterium | reverse complement strand
TGTACGGTGGATGCAGGGTGATAAATATGTTGTCGGAGGCGACGTCCGCCGCTGGAAGTCAGGGAGCCGTATCGTATTCATCTACCCAAGGTAACATTAGCTCGTGCACATTGACGGTTGCGTTTAACCGCGTTGCGAGCATAAAAAGACCACCGATTTTGCGGTGTATGTAAGCGACGTCGATCGGTGGCACCTGCCAGAAACTGCTGTTATCTCTCAGCGGCTCGATCCGCTGCATGAGCTGCTGCGGGATCGGCGAGCGGCCGAAGTCATAGGGTTCGTTGACGGTCAGTGGCACCAACGCGATGTCTGCCAGCTCTAGCAACGTTTGTTGATAGGACGAGTTGTCCGGACCCAATTGATAGCCAATCGACTCAGCTGCGTTGATCATCCCCGGTCTGTCGCCGGCGATGGCTCTCGCCAAAAGATCACGATAGCCTCGCACAAGTGCCGCCTTAAAACGCCGCGACGCGCCGAAATCGAGCAGCACCACCTGTCCCGTTTCGGGGTTGTATTGATAGTTAGCGAAGTTGGGGTCGGTCTGCACTAGACGCAATTGAAAGAGCTCAACCAGGAACAGCTCGAATAAAAGGGCCGCGACGCGATTACGCTCAGAAGCGTCTGCGTGAGCGACATCCTCTATCGGCTGCCCAGGCACAAAGGTCATACCCAGAATCCGCGAAGAGCTCAGAGAGGGGATCACTCGTGGCAGCAAAAACCGCTCGTCGTCGCCAAGGGCACGCACAAATGCGTTGAGGTACCGAGCTTCTTGCTCATAGTCGGCTTCTTCATGAAGTTGCGACTTTGCCTCGGCTAACAGCGGGGACATATCCATGTGCTTGGGCAGCAACCCGGATACGCGTAGCAATGAAGCGAGGTTATCGACGTCAGAATCGATACTTTCTCTAACACCCGGGTACTGTACTTTGAGCACCGCAGCACGCCCGTCGCGCGTCGACAATCGATGCACCTGCCCGATAGAAGCTGCCGCGAACGGCCGCGACTCAAATCCCTTCAGCTTTTTCTCGAAGTTGGGTCCCAACCCATCTGCCAAAACCTCCTGCAACTGGGCGTCGGGCATGGCGTAGCCTGCGTTGCGCAAGGTCGCAAGGATGTCGGCCAGTTCCTGGGGCAGCAAGTCTCCCGTATCCATGGAGAGGATCTGTCCCAGTTTCATAGCGGCGCCACGCATCTCCGCAAGCTGCGTCGTGAGTCTCATCGCATTTTTGGGCGTCAGCAGAAGGTTCCTCACCCGGGGTCGCTTACCGGTAGCCAGCTGCGCGGCGCCGTGCGCGAGCATATTGCCTGCCACGCCGCCGGCGAGGCGTGCGAATTTACCAAAGCGCTGTACACGGCCCTTCGGCACCGCGCGCTGCTTACCGCTCGTTGTCACGCTGCGTGTTTTGTCCACCTCCTGATCCATCGCTATTGACTGTTCATCCGTTGATCTCTCCTCCTGCAGTGACCTTGTCGAGATAGGGCGCCACAATGTCGTGGCCATTGAATTCCGCCTTGAGCACCGCGATGAACGTGAACACGCCGGTCAGTTTCCTCGCCACCATCGCGAAGTCTCCTGAGGGGATCGCAAACTCTCTATTGGTGAGTGAGCGCGCGACATGCTGACCGGTTCGATTGATGAGCTCCGAGCGTCCCCAGCAGTAGAGACCCTCCGCATTCAGATGCTCTGGTGGCAAGGTTTCCGGTGGGCGTAGAGGTTCTAACAAGTTGCTGATGAAGGCTTTAAACGTTGCCTTTGCATTCTCACCGGCATCCGGTTTGAGGCAGCCCAGCGCTACCAGCGCGCGTTCGAGGCGTATCTCGCTGTGAATGAGGCCCGCCACGATGGTGTCGCAGACTGCTGTGCGGACGGTCTGATCCAGCTCGAACACCGAGCCAAAGTCGAGTAGCGTGAGCTCGCTGCCATCGTCATTGATGAGATAGTTGCCGAAGTTGGGGTCGGTTTGGACTAATCCCAGATCAAATACTTCGGCAAAGAAAAGCTGCAACATCGCTTTACCCAGCTCATCGCGCGTAGCCTGAGGAAGTGCCGCGATCGCCAATGAGGCAGCACGATGTCCCTCAACATATTCCATGGTCAGGACGTCTGCAGCGCAGAGCTCCGGCCAGAACTGCGGCACGCGTATCGTCACCGGAGATTGTTGTAGCGCCGCATGCCGGGACAAACCATCAGCCATTGCTTGTGCCATTCGCTGCTCTCTCGGGTAGTCGACCTCAGCCAAGAGCTGCGTGTGGAGTGTGGTGAGCCAGCTATCGAAGTCCCGGCTTCCGGGTATCCATCTTGCCAGCCGTAGCATTTTGACAACCGTATTAAAGTCCTCGTCGAGGAGCGCGACGAGGTCGGGATACTGCCCCTTTACAACGATCTGCTCACCAGTCGAAACAATGCATGCACGGTGGACTTGCGCCAGCGATGCGGCTGCCAATGCTTCAGGTTCTATTTCGAGTCCGGAATAGTGGGCGCCCAAACCTGAGCGAAAGACGGATTGCATCTCCGACCACGCCACGGGCTCGGTTTGAGCTTCTAGTTCATGTAGCGCTCTCGTAAGTGGTGCGGGCAAGAAGTGCTCGCCCAAGAGAGCGAGGAGTTGACCAATTTTAACGTATGAGCCCTTGAGTTCTCCCAACTGGTGGGCGAAGCGGCGGGCTTCGCGACTGAGCAGAGCGTCGTCATCGGGGGTGTCGCCGCGCAATTTTTTCAGCGCGCCGTCGACTGCGAAGGCACCACCCGCCCGCGCACCGGCGAGCGACAAGCGCAAACCGCGGGCGAGGCCGCCCCGTCGTATCGATTTCTCTCTCGGCATCAAAACTCTACGCGAGAATGCGATGGCTAGACTTTCGTCCTTGATGCTTTGTTGGTCACAGCCCCCGGTATGGGGTTATTTCAACAATGACCGGAACTGATTGGTCGGAGATTGGGCTCAGCCAGCCGCCTCAATTCTCGCTGGCACAAACTTATGGTGTGGGGTGCCAGCGAATTTATCGCGATCATCCAGAGACGTCAGCTCATTGGGTGCAATGCCAGACCGCGTGCCGTCCTCATTGTCCAGACCAAAACCATTGGGAATGGATACATGTCCGGGCAGCATACGGTCCGTTACCTCAACTCGCGCCAATGCTGAGCCGGTGGCAGTGGTGATGCGTGCCTGATCGCCCGTTGCGACCCCAAGCGCGGCAGCATCGTCTGGGCTCATGCGCAGTGACCCATCAGGATCTTTGCGGCGCCAGCCAAAATCTCGATAAATCGTATTTGCCGTGTAGTCCCGGCGCTCTCCTGCACTCAATGCGAAGGGAAATTCACTGTTTGCTGGGTTCGCTGGGCCCGCCTCAAGCACTTTGAGTTCGTCGAGTAGCGTGGGAATCACAAGCTGAATACGTCCCTCGTGACCCAAGCGACCCCACACGGTTTCCAAGTTGTCTTTGGAGAAGATGACGCCTGAGTGCCCGGCAATAATGGCGTCGAATAGTTTATCGGCTTGTTCGAAAACATCGCCCGTGTAACCAGCCCGTGCCAGGCTGTCGCTGTCCCGTAACGCAAAATTGAGTGCCAATGGCCACAGGACTGCCCCCTCAGCAGCTCCCTCGGGCAATACCTCCCCGAGTGTGCGGTATAAGATCACGGGTGCTAATTTGGCGACGGTACCGTCCTCCGCCATGGCCGCTGTAAACCGATCTCGGAACGCGGAGCGGCCCTCTTTTTGGAGGAGTGCGCGCAGTTCTTCGACCAAATCCGCGGGCATATCGCCAGATGCCTCGAGTAGGCGGCAGTGTATTTCCGCCTCGGAGAGTGAATCGCCCAAAGGTGCGAACAGCGGTTTTCGCAAGTGGAAGTAGTTCTCAGGGAATTCGAAGTTGAAGAAGGTGGCTTCCCACTTTTCAAACTGAGTCGATGCTGGGAGTACGTAATCTGCTGCGCGCGCGGTCTCTGTCATGGCGATGTCAATCACGACGACCAATTCGAGCGCTCGCAACGCTTCCCTCATGCGATTACTGTCAGCGAGAGAGTGAACGGGGTTGGCCGATTCCACCAGCATGGCGCGGTAGCGATTCTGGTGGTCTGTCAGGATCTCATCGGCTATGACGTTGCAGGGCACCATGCCGCTGATAATAGGCGCTTCAACCACCGGACTTTTTCGTGAGCTGCGGCCACTGCCGGCAATGTTTTGCATATAGGCTGGCACGTATTGCCCACCTTCTTTTCCGAAGTGTCCGCACAGCACCCACACCAGCTTCTCTAGGTAACTGATGAGCGTGGAGTGGTGATTCATTTGAATCCCTAGATCCTCGAACATCGCCATACCTTTGGCGTTCGCGATGACCTCTACGGTTCGGTCAACTTCCGCTACCGTGAGGCCCGCATGGGCGCAGTATTCAGAGACGGGGATGTTGCTGAATACTTGAACAATGTCAGCGAGTCCTGTGGTGTTGTCGGATACCCATGCTTGCGCGTAGCGGTCGTTTTGCACCAGCATCGCGACCATCGCCGCAAACAACCACGCGTCGGTGCCCGGCTTAACCCGTAAGTGAATATCAGCCATCTTCGCTGTTTCAGTGACCACTGGATCGACCACAATCATTGTTTTGGTCGAGTCCTTACTAAAATCCTTCAGAAAAGCGCGCGCTCGCGGTATGCCGTGCGAGTGCCAAGGATTTTTTCCCAGAAAAAACGCGACGTCGCACTGATGAAAGTCACCTTTCACCATAGCGCCGAACATCTGGCCGTTTACCCAGAACTCCCCGGTTTTTTCTTGGGCCAGGGCGCTGGAACGATAAACGCTGTTTAACACCGAGCGCGTGGCACTGGAGTAGGCGCCAGGTAAATGATTGCCCTGACCGCCGCCGCCGTAATAGAAGATCTTATCGCCGCCGTGGGTATCGCGGATGGCCGCGAAGCGCTCCATGATCTCTCGGGTGGCCGTATCCCAGTCAATTTCCTCAAAGGAGCCGTCAGTGCGCCTGCGAAGCGGTGAGGTAATGCGATCTTTGCCGTTCTGATAGTGATTGAGGCCCGATGCCTTTTGACACAGATACCCCTGCGAGGCTGGATGATCCTCATCGCCTCGGATCCTCACAATCTCGCGACCCTCGACGCCACCGGTCTGCACTTTGATGCCGCAATTGAGTTCGCACAGGATGCATGCGCTTGAGTGCCATTCGTCTTGTGACATAGCGACCACCAAAACAAAATTTGCCTCAACTGTGTCGGCTCAAGGCACCGTCGTCAACTGGTCGCCACTCATGTGGGGGCTCATGTGGGAGTTCAGCGCAATCAAGGCAATGGGAGCAAAGAGCTGTTACCTTGGGCATATCAACCCATTGTGTGGCCGGAGAAATGACGCGTTCAGCCCCCTATCGTGATCGCATCAGCAGTGTTTGCACTTTTGCGATGGTTATAGTCGCCCTGTGGATGTCGCTGACGCCACGGGCCTCCGCGCAAGACCAGCAGGTCGCGGCCGACGGCTTTGCAAGCCTCGCTTTGGCCTGTGTGCATCAGGAATACCCCAATCATATTTCGCACAGTATGCAGAGCGATGCCGATGTGGCGCCGCCACGCGAACTCACGCCTGCTTTTTATGGGTGTCTGGATTGGCATAGCTCGGTACATGGGCATTGGCTGTTAGCGCGATTGGCAAGACAGTACCCGGAGAGCGAGTACGCGCAGCCCGCGCGCGAGGCGCTTGCGCAAAGTCTGACGCGAGAGCATTTGTTGGCCGAGAGCGCCTACGTGTCGGCAAAGGGGCGCAGATCGTTCGAGCGACCCTATGGCATTGCTTGGTTACTGCAGTTGGCTGCGGAACTTGATGAATGGGATGACCTGCAGGCAGCAGACTGGCGGGAGAACATCCGTCCGTTAGAAACAGCGCTGGTTGCGCGTTTGACGGACTGGTTACCGAATCTCACGTATCCGGTGAGAAGCGGCACCCATTCGCAAACTGCTTTTGCGTTGGGATTAGCGCTTGATTGGGCGCGCATAACCGGTAATGAGGGTTTTGAGTCATTGGTTGTCGAGCGGGCGACAGATCTTTTCGGCAAGGATCGGGGCTGTCCGATTTATTACGAGCCCTCGGGCGCCGACTTTTTGTCGCCGTGCCTAGGCGAGGCCGACTTGATGCGTCGGGTAATGCCCCCCGATCTATTCGCGGACTGGTTGTCGCAGTTTTTAGAGATTCCGGAGAAGGGCGAATGGCTGGTCCCCGCTTTCGTCAGCGATCGCTCCGACCCGCACATTGTGCACCTCGATGGCGTGAACCTCAGCCGCGCCTGGATGCTCGAGGGTATTGCGTCGGCGCTACCACCCAGCGATCCGCGGCAAAGAGTCATATCGGTATCGGCCGGCGCGCACAGGGAGGCAGGACTTGAGGGGGTGAGTGCCGAGCACTATGCGGGTAGCCATTGGCTGGGCAGTTTTGCGACGTACCTCGTTACCCGAAGGGGCATAACCGGCGGCTGACTCATCTCGTCTATACAGCGTTACTGGGCGGGGTTTTTGCTCCGAGCAGGAGATGACTTGATGCGGCGCTTTGGCCGCATGCTAGCGACCCGTTAGTTGCCCTCTGATAGAAGCGCGGCCCGCAAGAGGGGCAATTGATCATTGCCAAAATATAGGGCGTTATCAATGAACATGGTCGGTGAGCCATAGGCGCCGCGCTCGATCGCCTCCTCCGTATTCGATCGCAAGTGATCTTTAATGGGTTGTTCCTCGGTGCCACTGATCAGTGACGCACTATCGAGGCCACACGCATCCGCGATTGCTCGGATAACGTCAGGTTCATCAATGTTTTCGCCCCGCGCAAAGTAGGCGTCGAAAGCGGCTTTTGAGAACTGATGCAGTGCCGGCTGGTCCTGCTCCAGCACACAGCACGCGCGCATCGCCAACACCGACTTCACCGGATGGTGCGCTGTGGGGAATACCAGCGGCAGCCCCGCAACCTGCGCCCACTCATGCAACCAGCGATAGTTGTGAACAATCTTGGGGTCCATAGGCTCGGCCCGCGCCTGGTAGACGCTTGGGTTCACTGCATTGAATACGCCGCCCACCAGGAACGGTCGCCACGTTACTTCCGCGCCGGTTTCAGCAAGGAGGGGCTGAATATTATTGAAGGCGAGATAGGTCCAGGGTGACGAGAGATCGTAGAAGAATTCGACGTGGACCACGGTTCGGCTCCCAGTGCATGAAATAGTGGATCAGAACATGATGTTTACTCGCCAATCTTCGACTTTCAAGGGCCGCCTTTCTCGCTCAGTCCCGGTCGATATCTAAAGTGATAACAGGGGGTAATACAACTGAGTTA
>CAXEVD010000062.1:0-7322 GCA_963999395.1 uncultured Halieaceae bacterium | reverse complement strand
AGGTTGCGGGATTGGAGCGCGGTGTGCGACCAATCGGGCTCTGGTCAATGTCGATACATTTGTCGAGCTGCTCGAGCCCTTCGATATTGTCGTGGGCGGCGGCTTTCAATGTGGTCGCACTGTTGAGTGCGGTGGCGGCTAGTGGGTAGAGCGTGCCGTTAATGAGTGTCGATTTACCCGAGCCGGAGACGCCGGTCACGCAGGTGAGGAGCCCGAGTGGCAGCTCCAGCGTGACGTTTTGCAGGTTGTTGCCTCGCGCCCCACTGATGCGAACGTTTTGTTTAGGTTTGGCCGCGTGTCGCTTTGCCGGCACCGCAATCGAGCGCTCACCAGACAGGTAGGCCCCGGTCAGTGAGTGCTTACTCCCGACCACATCCTGCATGGTGCCGGAGACCACGACCTCGCCGCCATGCACGCCGGCGCCGGGCCCGATATCGATAATGTGATCCGCGTTGCGGATCGCGTCCTCGTCGTGTTCTACCACCAACACGGTGTTACCCAGATCTCGCAGATGAATCAGGGTTCTGAGCAGACGCTCATTGTCGCGCTGGTGTAGCCCGATCGAGGGCTCATCGAGGATATACATCACGCCAACTAGGCCGGCGCCGATCTGGCTGGCC
This sequence comes from uncultured Halieaceae bacterium, assembly GCA_963999395.1. Classification (GTDB taxonomy): domain Bacteria; phylum Pseudomonadota; class Gammaproteobacteria; order Pseudomonadales; family Halieaceae; genus Luminiphilus. The sequence goes on along the minus strand of CAXEVD010000062.1, from coordinate 6,702 downwards.
AGACGAATCCGCTGGGCCTCGCCGCCGGAAAGGGTCTCTGCGCTGCGATCAAGCGTGAGGTAATTCAGGCCGACGTCGACCAGAAAGCGATAGCGTGCGCGGAGCTCTTTAAGAATCTTGTCAGCGATCTCGCCCTGACGACCCGTGAGCTCGAGTGCGTTGAAGTAGGCTTCAGCTTCACCGACAGGCATCGAAGTAATGCTCGGCAACGTGCGACCGTCGACATAGACACTGCGAGCATCCTCACAGAGCCGGGTGCCTTCACAGGTCTTGCACGCCGCCGTTGAAACATATTTGGCGAGCTCATCCCGCACTGAGGAGGATTCGGTCTCCCGGTAGCGGCGATCCATATTGGGAATCACGCCCTCAAAGACGTGACGACGTTTAAAGACGGTGCCGCGATCGTTCACATAGGAGAATTCGATCTCCTCACCATCGCTGCCATACAAAATAATGTCGCGGTGCTTTTGCGACTGCTTGTCGAAGGGCTTATCCATGTCAAAGCCATAGTGCTTCGATAGTGATCGCAGCAGGTGAAAGTAGTACACGTTACGGCGATCCCAGCCGCGAATCGCGCCCTCGGCCAAGCTGGCTTCAGGGTGCAGGACCACGCGGCTCTCGTCGAAAAACTGGGTGACGCCCAGGCCGTCACAACTGCTGCAGGCCCCTGCAGGGTTATTGAAGGAGAATAGCCGCGGCTCCAACTCGTCGATGGAATGGCCGCAGCTTGGACAGGCATAACGGGCCGAGAACAACGTCTCCTCTCCGGCGCCGTCCATGGGGGCGATGGCCGCCACGCCATCGGTCAGCTCCAATGCCGTTTCGAAAGATTCCGCCAGCCGAAGCTTGAGGTCATCGCGGACTTTGAAACGGTCCACCACCACATCAATACGGTGTTTTTTCTTTTTGTCGAGCGTGGGCACGTCATCGAGGTCCACCACAATACCGTCGACCCGCACGCGGATAAAACCGGCAGCCCGCATTTGCTCAAATACGTGCAGATGCTCGCCTTTTCGGTCGCGCACGACCGGGGCGAGCAACATGAGCTTGCTCCCTTCAGGCATCGCGAGCACTGCATCCACCATCTGGGTCACGGTCTGCGCTTTCAGCGTCACACCGTGGGTAGGGCAGCGCGGATCCCCGACCCGAGCAAACAATAGGCGCAGGTAGTCATAGATCTCGGTGATGGTGCCAACTGTGGACCGGGGGTTATGGGAGGTTGATTTCTGCTCGATCGAGATGGCGGGTGACAGCCCTTCAATATGGTCGATGTCTGGCTTTTCCATCATCGACAGGAACTGCCTCGCGTAGGTCGACAGCGACTCCACGTAGCGGCGCTGGCCCTCGGCATACAGCGTATCGAAGGCGAGAGACGACTTACCGGACCCGGAGAGTCCGGTGATCACGACCAATTTGTCCCGCGGAATATCGAGGTCGATATTTTTGAGGTTGTGGGTGCGGGCGCCGCGCACCTCGATGGTTTCCATGCAGTAAGCCTATGAAAAAGCCAGTTGCTCAGTATACGAGTATCCGGGCGCCGCGGACGCACTCCGTCCGCTTTTTGACCGCGTGATACACTGAAGTACTGCTCAGGCGACGGATCCCGTGTTAGCCAAAGAACCCTTTTCCGCTCTAGAACGCCGCGCTGTGCTGGGTTTGGCCAGCCTCTACTGCCTGCGGATGCTGGGCCTGTTCATGGTGCTGCCCCTGTTCGCGGTTTACGCCAAAGAGCTGGCGGGTGCCACCCCTGCCAGCATCGGTCTGGCTCTCGGCGCCTACGGCCTGACCCAGGCAGCCTTACAAGTACCTTTGGGCTGGCTGTCGGATCAAATTGGCCGTAAGCCGGTGATTGTTGGCGGTTTGAGCCTGCTGGTGATCGGCAGTGTAGTGGCCGCTGCCGCCGATACGCTCACGGGGCTGGCAGTAGGCCGTTTGCTACAGGGTTCTGGCGCTATTGCCTCGGCCACCATGGCCCTCGCCGCTGACTACACCCGAGTTGAACAGCGCACCAAGGCCTCCGCCATCATTGGCGCCAGCATCGGCGTTTCCTTTGCCCTGGCACTGGTGCTGGGCCCCGTGCTCGCGGCCTGGGGAGGTCTGCCGCGGGTTTTCGAGGTGACCGCAGTAATGGGTGGGTTGGGGCTCATGGTGGTGCTTTTTTGGCTGCCGGCGACGCCCCAGCTCAGTGATGGCGGCAGTGCCCATATTGCCGATCGAGAACGACTGGGTGAGGCCCTCTGGGGTCGCGGTCTCGGGGTGCTCTACGGCAGCATTTTTTGTCTGCACCTTCTTTTAATGGCGGCGTTCACAGCGATTCCGTCGGTGATGGCGGAGCAGGTGGGGCTGGCGACCGAGTATCACGCGTGGATGTATCTGGCGACCCTGTGTTGTGCCATACCCGGCGTGGCGATACTGGTGCGCCGACGACGTGAGGTCGACGACCCTCGGCCTTTGCTGGCCCTGACGGTGTTGCTGACGGTGCTCGGTCTGATTGTCGCGTTGGGCGCGGTCTCGCTGACGCTACTCGGTGTCGGGCTGGTGCTGTTCTTTGCAGGCTTCACGGCCCTTGAGACGATTCTCCCCGCGCTGGTGTCCATTTTTGCCCCCTTGTCGCTGCGGGGTACCGCCATGGGTATTTTCTCCAGTGCCCAGTTTTTAGGTGTGTTCACGGGAGGCGTACTTGGAGGCAGTGCACTCCAGCTTGGCGGAACACTCGGTCTGGTTGCGGTGCTGCTGTGTCTGACAGCGATTTGGCTACTGGGTCTGTGGCGCTTTGGTCGGGCACCGGTAGCGGCGGTTTAAGGGCGCAAATGTCGGAGAATGATGTACCCCCAGCACGGCTCCATTGCTATAGTCTTAAAGTCAGTCACACAGACCCGTGAGCATCGCAACGCGCGCTCCGGGGAATAGTAAGGGAGCACCCTATGGCCTCGCGCGGCATCAATAAAGTTATTCTGGTTGGGAATCTTGGCAATGACCCGGAGCACCGGGTACTGCCGTCCGGTGGCGGCGTGACAAATATCAGTCTCGCCACCTCGGAAAGCTGGCGCGATAAGAATACCGGCGAGCAGCAGGAGCGCACCGAGTGGCACCGGATTGTGTTCTTCAACCGGCTGTCGGAAATCGCCGCGGAGTACTTGCGCAAAGGCTCAAAGGTCTACGTTGAGGGCTCGCTGCGCACCCGCAAGTGGCAGGACCAGTCCGGGCAGGACCGCTACACAACTGAGATCGTTGCTCAGGAGATGCAGATGCTCGACAGTCGCAATATGGCGTCTGACGGGGGTGGCTACCAAAGCGCACCTGCGGCGAGTGCGCCTGCGGCTGGCGCCGCGGCAGATCCCGCACCTATTGATTTCCCGGAAGACGACATTCCCTTCTAACGGGCGCTGGCAGTGCAACCGGCGCCCCCCACGCCCTGACTGACCATGCGTATTCTGGTTCTGGGCCTCGACTCTCCGTTGGGCTACGCCTTGCGCTCTTTTGCCGCGCCTCTGATGCGCCACGAGATTGTGGGCGTCGACATGGATACCACGCGCTGGCGTCGCGAAAGGCAGGTCAAGAAACTGATTCGCCGCGACCCCATTGATCTGATCCTCGACGCAAGGCTGGTGACCCAGATTGACGGCGTCGACCCCGTTGGCCAGCCCGATATTGAGCGCACCCGCTGGTTGGCGGAGTTGGCGGCGAAAGACGGCGTGAGCTACCTGTATCTGTCCAGTGCGCGGGTGTTCTCCGGCACGCTGACCCGGCCTTATCGGGAGAGTGATCAGCCTGACGCTCCGGATCCCGTGGGCAAAACCCTGATCGAAGTCGAAGAGCTTCTGAAAGCGACGTTGGAAGAGGTCTTCATCCTGCGTCTTGGGCTCATGTTTGGCGGCCGCCGGCCCAATCCGCTGGCGCGCGCACTCGATGCGCTGGCCCGCGGTGACCGCATCAAGGTCAGTGAGCAAGTGAGGGGTAGCCCTGTTCATGTTGCTGAGGTGGCGCGGGTGATGCATGGCATTATCGATCAGATGGGGGCGGGAGCGCCGCGGTCGGGTTTGTATCACTACAGCGGCATCGGCGAGGTCAATCTGTATTCGTTTATGGAGACCGTGCTGGCCAATGCCTCTCAATACCAGCCGTTTACGGAAGCCCGTGAACTGATGGAACTGATTGAGACAACAGCGGAAGCGCCCACCAGCCTCAGTCTGGACTGTGCGGAGCTCCGCCATCAGTTCGGCATACAGCAGTTGAGCTGGCGGGAATTTGTTCCCCGCGCCGTTCGACGCTACATTGAGCTTTATGTGGAATCCTGAGGGGTATTGAGGGTGGGTGCAGCGTTGAAAGTGGCGATTTTGACCGTAAGCGATACCCGCAGCCAGGAGACGGATACGTCTGGCGCGTTTCTCGAGGGGGCGCTGCGAGAGGCAGGCCATGAGATCGCGGATCGCCAGATTGTGATTGACGATGTCTATCAGCTCCGTGCCATTGTTTCGCAGTGGATTGCGGACCCGGAGGTCGAGGTGATCCTGACCACGGGTGGCACCGGGTTCTCGGGCCGGGACTCGACGCCCGAGGCGCTGGCGCCGCTTTTCGACAAGACGATTGACGGTTTTGGTGAGGTATTCCGCGCGCTTAGCCACATCGAAATAGGCTCCTCAACGGTGCAATCTCGCGCACTCGCGGGTCTGGCGAACGGCACCGTGATTTTCTGCATGCCCGGGTCCACAGGCGCCTGTCGCACTGCCTGGGAGGGCGTCTTGCGAGATCAGCTCGACAGCGAACACAAGCCCTGCAATTTTGTCGGGGTACTGCGGGGCCACTGAATCATGGCGATGACCCCTCTGTCCGAGGCGCTGGAGCGTATCCTCGCCACCGTTGAGATCAAACCTGACTGGGAAATGGTCGCCCTCGAGGCGGCGCCTAGTCGGTACTGCGCAGAAACCATTGACGCCACCCTCTCGGTGCCACCAGCCGATAACAGCGCCATGGATGGCTATGCTGTGGCTAGTCGGGATGTACCGGGCTCGCTCACCATCAGCCAGCGGGTCCCTGCGGGCCACGCACCCGTGCCGCTCGAGGCCGGCACGGCGGCAAGGATTTTCACAGGGGCGGAAATTCCCGCTGGGGCCGATGCCATCATACTGCAGGAGGATGCTGAGGCAGGAGCAGGGCAGGTCACCTTGCCCGCTGCCCAGCCGGGTCAGCATATCCGCCGGCGAGGAAGCGACATTCAGCCAGGGGACGAACTGGTGGCGGCGGGACATCGATTGACGCCGCAGGATATTGGCCTGCTGGCATCGGTAGGGCTTGATGCGGTCCCGGTCTTCCGACCTCTTAGCGTCGCGGTGCTGACGACCGGAGACGAACTCCGCGAGCCGGGTAGCGGTGATTTGGATCCCGGTCAGATCTTCAACAGCAATCGCTTTAGCCTCGCCGCCCAGATCAGGGCGCTCGGCATGAACGTAATCGACTGCGGCAACCTCCCGGATGATCCCGATCAGATTGGTGAAGCGCTGGAGCGGGCGGCCGCAGAGGCGGATTGCATCGTCACAGCCGGTGGCGTCTCGGTGGGTGAAGAGGACCACGTCAAATCGCAGATTGAGCAGAGGGGGGCGCTGGATCTCTGGAAGCTGGCGATCAAGCCCGGTAAGCCACTGGCATTTGGTCACGTCGCAGGCACGCCCATCTTCGGACTGCCCGGTAATCCGGTATCGGCGTTTATCACGTTTGCGCTGGTGGCTAAGCCATGGCTGATCAAGCGTCAGGGAGGGCACTCTTCGCCAATGCAGCGCTTTCCTGTGAGAGCGGCGTTTTCCATCACGCGTCCGGGCACTCGAGAGGAGTTCCTGCGCGTTCGTTTAACGGGTTCAGGTGAGGCCCTGCGCGCTTCGCTGACGGGCAGCCAGAGCTCTGGCGTCATGACCAGCCTCAGTGAGGCCGACGGTCTGGCCGTCATTGCGCCGTGCACCGCCGTGGCAGAGGGAGATTGGGTAGAGGTGATGCCGCTGTCGGCTCTGTGAGCCAAAGCGGCACATCATGGTCAGTCAGTTCGTATAGCGTCGGAAAATGAGTGTGGCGTTGGTACCGCCGAATCCAAAGCTGTTCGACATCACCTGTTGCAGTCCGGCCTTGTCGACCCGTGCCATGGCAATCGGCATGCCTTCAGCGCCTTCATCGAGAGTTTCAATGTTGGCTGAGGCCGCGATGAAATCGTCCTGCATCATCAGTAGAGCATAGATGGCTTCCTGCACGCCCGCAGCGCCCAGTGAGTGGCCAGATAGTGATTTGGTCGAGCCAATCACCGGTGCCTGCTCGCCAAATACGGTCCGCAGCGCGTTGAGCTCCTGAATGTCTCCGGCCGGGGTGCTGGTGCCATGGGCATTGATGTAATCGATCTGACCTTCGAGCCCGTGCATGGCCTGTTGCATACAGCGCACGGCGCCTTCACCCGAGGGAGCCACCATGTCGTAACCGTCCGAGGTGGCGCCGTAGCCCACCAATTCGGCGAGAATGTTGGCCCCCCGCGCTTTCGCGTGGGTCAGCGACTCCACGACCAGCATACCGCCACCGCCGGCAATGACAAAGCCGTCACGGTTGGCGTCGTATGCGCGGGATGCTCGCTCCGGCGTCTCATTATATTGGCTCGACAGCGCGCCCATCGCGTCAAATAAAGCGCTCATGGTCCAGTGCAGCTCCTCGCCCCCGCCGGCAAACACC
>CAXEVD010000061.1:0-7350 GCA_963999395.1 uncultured Halieaceae bacterium | reverse complement strand
CGATAGGCAATACCGACTACCGGCAATGTCTGTGTTTTCACAGTCTCTCCAAGCGATCGAACCTCCCCGGCCTGCGCTCAGGCTTCGTGGCGGGGGATCCGCACTGGATTGAGCAATTTCGCCGGTACCGTACTTATCACGGCTGCGCGATGCCGCCCCATCACCAAATTGCCAGCGAGTGGGCATGGAGTGACGAGCTGCATGTGCGCGACAACCGGGCGCGCTACCGGGAAAAGTTTGCCGCTGTGACCCCCATTCTGGCGCCCGTGCTTGCGACTCCCTCTCCTGATGCCGGCTTTTACCTGTGGCCCGAGACGCCGACCGACGACGAAACCTTTGCTCAGCACCTGCTGCAGCATGCCGGCGTCAAAGTCCTGCCCGGTCGGTATCTCACTCGGGACACCGCGGGTGGCAACCCCGGCGCGAACCGTGTCCGCCTGGCACTTGTTGCTGAGCTCGGGCAATGCGTTGAAGCCGCGGAGCGCATCGTCCACGCTGTGAAATCGGCTGGGTGACATGAGCGGCCCGATTACTTTGAATAGCAATCTGAACAAAGCCGAACGCATCGCCTATATCGATGAGAAGTTGCAGTCTCTGTATCCGACCACACCCGTGCCACTCGATCATAAGGATCCCTACACACTACTGATTGCCGTACTCCTTAGTGCGCAGTGCACTGACGAGCGGGTCAATCAGGTGACCCCAGGGTTGTTTGCCAAGGCGGATTGTCCAGAGGACATGGTCACACTGAGCGTCGACGAGATCCGGAGCATCATCCGCCGGTGCGGTCTGTCGCCACAGAAATCCAGAGCGATTCATCGTTTAAGTGAGCTACTGCTGGCAGACCACCGCGGCGAAGTGCCCGCTGATCTTGAGGCGCTGGAGAAACTGCCAGGAGTGGGTCACAAAACCGCGAGCGTGGTGATGGCCCAAGCATTTGGACTGCCGACTTTTCCCGTGGACACCCATATTCACCGCCTCGCGCAACGGTGGGGACTGACCCGGGGACGGAACGTGGTCGAAACCGAGCGGGACCTAAAACGCGCTTTTCCGGAAGCGCGCTGGAATGCGCTGCACCTGCAAATCATTTATTACGGCAGAGAGTACTGCACGGCACGAGGCTGCGATGGCCGGGTCTGCGAGATCTGCCGCACCTGCTACCCTGCGCGAAAACACCCCAAGCGTTGTAACAAGGCGTGACCGCCGCGACGGTCTGAACGTAATTCTGCTACCCTGCGACGCCTGAAGCGGGACGACGCGATCCGGTGTGACGCCCCAGTCCGTAAACTGTGAATCACTGCAAAGGTCACGCTGATGAGTCAGCCAACCCTCTTTGGGATTCCCAATTGCGACACGGTCCGCAAGGCACGTAAGTGGCTCGATGATCAGGGTCTGGCGCACGAGTTCGTTGACCTGAGAGCCGATACGCCGTCTGCTAGAAAAATCAGTGAGTGGCTTTTGGCGGTTGGCTCCGAGCGACTGGTCAATTGGCGCAGCACTACCTTCAAGCAGTTATCCGAAGGTGACAAAGCCGCCTTGGAGGGCGGTGATACCGTCAGCGTATTGCAGGCCCAACCTACCTTGATCAAGCGTCCGGTTCTCGAGTGGGACGATAGGGTGTCAGTGGGCTTCAAGGCGGAAGAGTATGGGCGATTATTTAATATCTGAGGAAACTCTCTCATGACTTCGCTCCACGGTTTTGGTTTAGGCATTGTGTCGGAGAATGCTCAAGGCGCCGTGCTCGACACCTTTTACCCACAACCCGTCGCGCACGTGAGTGACGCGCTGTCCAGCGTGCTATCTGGCGTGTCGGGTCGATTGGATGCTGCAGAGCTTTCGCAGCTGTCACAAGCACTGGAGGCAGCGGGCGACAGCGCCGGTGCTGGTCTCGCGAGGCAACTGGTCGCCGCAGAGGGCAAAGTGGTGGCAACATCGCTGGCCGACAACGCACCACCGAGCTCAGTCGAGGAGGCCTACCTCAAACTGCATCTCATCTCTCATCGAAGGGTGAAGCCCCACGAAACAGATCTGACCGGACTATTCGGCCTGCTGCCTAATGTGGCGTGGACGGACCAAGGGCCGGTCGACCTTGAAGAGCTCCCGCAACGCCAGCTGGACGCCCGACTGAAAGGTTCGGTGCTCGAAGTCTCAAGCGTCGATAAATTTCCAAAGATGACCAACTATGTGGTCCCTGCGGGCGTCCGCATTGCGCACACTGCCAGAGTCCGTCTGGGGGCCTACTTGGGTGAAGGCACCACCGTCATGCATGAAGGCTTCATCAACTTCAATGCCGGCACCGCAGGCCCCGGGATGATCGAAGGCCGCATCTCGGCAGGCGTCTGGGTGGGCGAAGGTTCAGACCTGGGCGGTGGCTGCTCCACCATGGGCACCCTCTCGGGCGGCGGGGATATTGTGATCTCGGTGGGCAAAGAGTGCTTGATCGGCGCGAACGCAGGCCTGGGGATCCCGTTGGGGGATCGCTGTACGATTGAGGCGGGTTTGTTCGTAACCGCGGGCACCAAGGTCAGTGTGCTAGATGAGGGCGGCGATACCATCGAGACCGTCTCCGCGAGAACATTAGCGGGACGCCCAGACCTCTTATTCAGGCGACATTCGAGCACCGGTGCCGTGCAGTGCCTGACCAACAAGAGCGCGATCGAACTGAACGAGATGCTGCATGCCAACAACTGACGCACAAGAGCCTACGCTCGCGCTGACCCGCGACTTGATCGCCTGCGCCTCGGTCACCCCTGAGGACGCGGGTTGCCAGTCGCTCATGATGGCGCGTTTGCAGCAGGCAGGGTTTGCAGTCGAGCCCCTGCGCTTTGGTGAGGTCGATAATTTCTGGGCGACACGCGGTTCTTCGGGGCCGCTGCTGGTCTTTGCCGGACACACTGACGTGGTTCCTCCCGGAGACACGGGCCAATGGGAGTCCGACCCCTTCATCGCCACCAAAGCGGTTGCTGATCTCGTTGGTCGCGGGGCCGCGGACATGAAGGCCAGCCTCGCCGCAATGGTGGTGGCCTGCGAACATTTTGTCGGCGCGCACCCCGATCACTCCGGTCGCATCGGCTTTTTGATTACTTCTGATGAGGAGGGGCCCGCCAAAGACGGTACGATCCGCGTCATGGAGACGCTGAAAGACCGCGGCGAGCAGATCGACTGGTGTGTAGTGGGAGAGCCCTCCAGCACACGCGAACTCGGCGATCTAGTCAAAAACGGGCGCCGGGGCTCGCTCAACGCACGGTTAGTAATTCACGGCAAACAGGGCCACATCGCATATCCGCACCTCGCCGATAACCCGATTCACCGGGCGATGCCGTCACTCAATGCATTGGTCGCGGAGCCATGGGATCAGGGCAATGACTTTTTTGACCCCACTTCCCTACAAATCTCAACAATCCAAGCTGGTCAGGGTGTGACCAATGTCATTCCGGGCAGCGTCGAGGTGCTTTTCAATCTGCGGTTCAGTACCGAGGTGACGGCCGACGAGATTCGTGGACGCTGCGAGGCGATTCTGGACCAAGGTGACCTCACCTATGACATCGAGTGGTCGCTGAGTGGTGAGCCCTTTTTGACCGAGCCCGGGGCACTGCTTAATGCGGTCATAGACAGTATCGAGTCGATAACTGGCCATGTGCCCGAGGTCTCCACGGGAGGCGGCACCTCAGACGGACGATTCATTGCACCCAGTGGCGCGCAGGTGGTCGAGGTGGGCCACGTCAACGCAACCATTCATCAAATTAACGAGCGGGTAAAACTCGCAGATATTCCACAGCTGACCAAGATCTACGAGGGTATTCTGGAACGGCTACTGATCGACTGATTCGACCGTCAATGGCGACTCATTTTTGTCAGCGACAGCCCCAAAGTCGCCCACCGCCCCCCCTCGCTGGCAATCCATTCATCTGCAAAAGCCCCGAGTGCGCGTGCCATAGGTGAACTGGCCTCCGCAGTATCCGCTCTCAGCAGGGTCAGCCCCGCAGCGGCCGATGCATCCAGTGTCGCCTCAGCACCTCGAAGCACGGCAATCAAACCCTCGAGCGCATGTCGGGTCTCTGACTGCAAATCATCCAGAGGGCGCGACGCATCGTCGCCCGTCTCAATGCGAGCACAAGAGATAGTAGGTAGCGCCAGCACGATATGCTCGATCGGGCCTCGCTGCCTGAGCAGATCCAACAAATAGCCCTGACCAATCGGTGACGCCAGCGACAGATCATGCCACTCGGCCTGCTCTAGACTTTTAGCGAGAGCGGATCTCATGTCGGCCGCGTCAGCCAAGTTACCGCATAGGATCGGACGCGGATGGGACGCGGCGTCCTGCACCACCGAGGCCGGCATGCACTCCACCCCTATCCAGAAATGGCTAGCCGTCACAATACGCTCCTGTCTCTCACCACCATCTGTTTCTCTTCACCAACGTTTTTCTTCACGACCTGTATCTCTTCATGGCCCGGGCCTGTTCGCGCCCAATGCGAAACAAAAGTGGCTACAGTCGCCGGATGAACACATCAAACCGCACTGACTTACCCTTGAGCGTGTGCGCAGGACGAATGTGCCCGAGTATTGGGGCGCGCAAAGGCCGTTTGACCACGATCCTCTCGACGGGCTGACCCCATGCCCACTGCCAAAGGGTCTCGCAGTCATCCACCGGATCAGCGAGATGCTGAAGCATGGCAGCCTCTTTCTTCACCGCCGCCGCTTTTTTCCGCTCGGGGAACATCGGGTCAAGGTAGATCACTGTACCGGCAGGAGTGCGCTGCGTCTTGCTATCTACCGCCAGCACGGACATTCTCGCCGCCGCGGCCCTGATCTGATCCACGCCGCTCACGGCGGCGGCTTGCACGGCTTGGTCGAGCAGCCACGCCAATACGGGCATCCGCTCACAGAGCGTGACCTCACAGCCCAGATCGGCCAGCACAAAAGCGTCACGCCCCAACCCGCCCGTGGCATCCCATATCAGCGGCTTCCGATCGGCTTTTAGACCCACGGCACGACCGAGCATCTCGTTATGCCCCCCTTTCCGACGATGTTGCATGGCGGCGGAGTCGAACTGCACAGCGACCCTCACCCCATCCAATTCCAACCAGGCGCTGACCTCACCCACGACCAAAAGAAGTCCCACTGGATCTTGATAGGTCCCGTATTGCAGCCCGAGTTGCTGGGCCGCTTCCCGCGCCCGGGCAGGCGACTCCCCCTGTACCGATATAACTGTCGCCACGGGAGCTTGATGGGAGTGGTTTATTTGCATTGCATCGGGGGCCGTGATTGACTGCCGGCGTCGAGTGAACAGCCATTATATGAAGCTATTTAAGACAGAGTTAGCGCGCGCGCTCCTCATTGTCCTGCTGATGTCGGGGACCGGTTGCGCTGAGCTCGAGCAGTACGACATTAAGGTCAATAATGTCACGTTCTACGAGCCGCCAGCGCCCTATAGGGTGAGCGGTATCGAAGACCCCGCCCTAGCCGCATGTCTCTCGCAGAGCCTGCTGGATATCGATGCCCGGATAGCGACCGATCTTTTTGCACTGAACTGCAGCGATGCCGGCATTCAATCGCTGGCCGGGCTGGAGCAATTTACGCAGATCCAATCGATGAAACTCAGTAGCAACGATATCCGTAATTTATTGGTGTTGGCGAGACTCACCGCGCTCAATCAACTGTGGCTCGATAACAATGACATCGTCGATCCGATACCGGTATTGCGGATGCGTCACCTCAAAGAGCTGAATTTGGCGGGTAATGCGCGCCTGCAATGTCCGGACCCCAAAGACGTGCCGCGCCATCTTTCTCTGAATCTGCCCGATCACTGCACAAGATGATGACTTACTGGCTTTACCGCGCAATCGCCCTACTGCCCTTGCCGGTCAAATACGGCTTGTCCGCGACCGCTGCTTTTCTGTTGCGACGGGTATTTCGCTATCGGGCTCAAGTGATCGATACCAATTTACGAAACGCTTTTCCCGAACGCGACGCTGAGTGGCGTCGCTACACCGCAGCGCGTTTTTATCGCCAGTTCACCGATGTCACCATGGAAATCGTCCACGCCTCGCGTATGAATCTTGATGATTTCAAACGCCGCGTTACAGTTGAGGGGATCGATGAACTGGATCGACTGACAGAAAATCGCACCCGCTCAGTCATTGTCCTCACCATCCATCTGGGCAACTGGGAGTGGATGATGCACGCCGCGAATGCCCACGGCGATATTCCGATCGATCCCGTATACCGACGTTTGCACAATAAGGGCTCCGATCGCTTCGCTTATGAAGTGCGCAGCCGCTTTGGTGGCGAACCGATCCTAATGGAGAAAGTCGCGCGTAATGTGTTGAAGCACCGCCGGCGTTTCCGAGCGTTGGTGCTGGTGGCCGACCAGTCACCCGGAGAGCGGGACAATGTGTACTGGACAGACTGGTTGAATCAGCCAACGGCGTTCTTCACCGGCCCCGCGACTATTGCGCAATTGACGGACTTTCCGGTGATGTTTGCTCGCTGTCGGAGAAAATCACGCGGCCGTTATCATTTGAGCCTAATTCCCATTGTTGAAACGCCGGGGCAATTGACAGAAGAAGCGATTATTGAAGCTTACGTCAGGGCCGCTGAAGAGACGATTCGCCACGAGCCGGAGAGCTTTCTATGGTCCAACCGGCGCTGGAAACATCAACCCCCTGCAGATCAGGCCTGAGCGGCCTCCTCGATAAAGGTGGCCGACGTTCGAAGGTCGCACCAGTCAAAGCCGGTCTCTTGTGTTGCGTGAATCACCTGACACGAGCCCAAACCGGACCAACTCGAGAGTGCCGCATCAGCAAGCTCTGGGGCGTTATTCTGCTGACTGATATGCGCCACGAAGAGCATCTTGAGCCGGGTGGTGTCCGCATGATCGAGAAACTGCCGGGCTTGAGCATTGGTCAGGTGACCAAAATCGCCGCCCACCCTCTTTTTTACTGCGTAGGGATACGGCCCATCGGCCAGCATCTGAGGGTCGTGATTGAACTCCAGCACCAGTGCATCGCAGCCGGAGAACGCCTGCACGACGTGCGGCGTGATGCTGCCCAAGTCGGTGAGCACACCCAACTTGAGGTCATTGTGAGTCAGACAAAACTGCACCGGCTCCCGCGCGTCGTGGGGTACGGGCTCGGCAGCAATATCGACATCGCCCACCGCAAATTGATCGCCGGGTCGAATCACCACGCCGCTCGTAAGCCCCTCGAGTTTCCGGCTGGTCGCGGTGCCAGCGGTGAGGAATACGGGCAGATCGTGGGCTTTGGCAAGGGGCACCACCCCGCGGCAGTGATCACCGTGCTCGTGGGTCACCAAAATGGCGTCAATGTCCTGCCCGCTCACACCGCG
>CAXEVD010000060.1:0-7395 GCA_963999395.1 uncultured Halieaceae bacterium | reverse complement strand
TCATCGCATCCTTAACACTCTTGCTTTGCTGTCCGGCTGTCTTTGCCGAGCCGCTGGCCAGTGCTTCTTATAAGGACGTCTGTGAGCAGATGGATGAGCAAGGCATCTCCAGCCGAACGCAGTCGGATCCCAGCTCGCAACAGTTGGTCGACAATGTGGTGGTTGTCGTTGGCGCGGGGCAAACAAGCAGCCGCAAGCAGACTCAATCCGTCGCCAATTCGGATATTGTCGTGGGCGCGAGCATGATCCAAGCCAACACCGTTAACAGCAACTCTAATCAGACCAGCAGTACCGTGGCCCAGTCAGCGGATCCCTGTCGATGACCCACTGATGACCACGCAACAAAGCTTGATAGGTACCAGTGCCGTGACACGGGAGTTGCTGGCGCACCTGGAACGGGTGGCGCCCACCGACGCGCCGGTTCTGGTGCGTGGCCCGACGGGTGTAGGTAAGGAGCTAGTGGCGCGCGAGATCCATCGGTTATCTGGCCGAGATCCCAAGGGTGGCTTTGTCGCGGTGAATTGCAGCGCCATTCCCAACGAGCTGTTGGAGAGTGAAATATTTGGTCACGAAAAGGGCGCTTTCTCCGGCGCGGTGAGTAGCTATCAGGGGAGGATGCGTCTAGCTGACGGCGGCTCGCTATTACTCGACGAGATCGGGGATATGCCTCCAGACCTGCAGGCAAAGCTATTGCGAGTGGTGCAGGAGGGCGTAGTCACACCCGTCGGCTCCGGTAAGGAGATTCCCGTCGATGTGAGGATTATCTCAGCCACTCACAAACCGCTGGAGTCCTTGATAGAAACAGGGCAATTTCGTGAGGACCTGTTTTTTCGATTGAACGTGATTCCCATCACTGTCGCTTCCCTGAGGGAGCGACCCGAGGAGATTGTTGAGCTCTTTGATCACTTCAGCGCTGCGTATGCCCTGCAGGGATACCCGATCAAGCTGAATGCGCGCTCCGTCAGTCTGCTTCAGGCCTACCATTGGCCGGGCAATGTGCGGGAGTTGGAGAACTTCTGCCGTCGGTTATCCGCCTTGTACCCCGGAGAAAATATTAACCTTTACGAATTGCCTGCGGACTTCCTGCCGCCTCAGATGATGAGCCTGATGGGCGCGGAAGGCAGTGCAGCTTCTGCGCCGGACTCAGCGGGCGCATGGGATGCAGCCGCCCTGGCACTGGGTGAGGTCAGCGCGGTGGGCGAGGATGAGGACGGCCTCGCCAGGGTTCTGGGCATCACCGCTGCCGAGGCGCCTGCGCATGTGGCCCTGAATGAGGCATCCCTCAAGGATCGTGTTACTGATTTTGAGCGCCAGTTGATCGAAAAGGCACTTGCGGACGCCAATAGCAACATCTCAGAAGCTGCCCGGCTGCTGGGGGTGAAACGTACGACCCTGATTGAAAAAATGGGCAGGCTTACTATCGCAAAACGCTGACGAACACCTGTCAAAAAATTGACGTTGCTGTCAATTTTATCGATTTTCGATCCCCTTCAAATCTATAAGCCACTCATATTATTAGTATTTCTTATGATGGCCTCCTGTTTGCTGTGTAATCAAGCACGCAATGGGGAAGTAACGCGGTGTCCAAAGAGTCAGAGACAGTTCAATTGAATGTGCTTTCGGTGCGCGGGACCGGCTTTCCCGAGGAGTGCCTGCGCGGTAGCACATGGCATTCAATCGTTCGGCTGACGCAGGCACCTGAGGTTTTTGCCGAGCGGATTACTGACAGCTCGGCTTCCTGCGTCGCGGTGGGGCCCGCTTGGTCACAGGAGGAGCCCTATTTGCTCCAGATTCTTGAGCACGCCCCGGAGTCTTCGGTCATTCTCATGCCCGCCGGCGATCTCAAATTGGCACACCTCATCGGCGTGGGGGGCTTTGACGCATTCGTGACTTACGCAGATGACAGCGATTGGGTGGCGTTGGTTGAGACCGCGTTAAGCTGTGCCGAAGCACTGGAGACCTCTTCCAAATCTCGCTCTGCAGCTGCCTCTTCCTCTACACCGTCTGCGCCTGCTATTTCGTCGCGAGGACAGCGGAAGCAGGTGGTATTCAGTGACCCGGTAAGCAAAGCGATGCTGGCGTTAGTCCAGCGGGTCGCTCAAGTGGATGTGACTGCGCTGCTGTCAGGTCCCTCTGGGGTTGGTAAAGAGGTGGTAGCGCAAATTCTGCATAACGCCTCTGCCCGGGCGACGGGTCCGTTTATCGCGCTGAACTGTTCCGCGATGCCTGAACATCTGGTGGAGAGTATTTTATTTGGTCACATGAAAGGCTCATTTACGGGCGCCATAAAAGACCAGCCGGGTATTTTTGAGGAGGCGCACAACGGCACGTTGTTTCTCGATGAGGTAGGTGAGCTGCCCTTGCATATTCAGCCCAAGTTGCTGCGTGTGATTCAGGAGCGTAAAGCCGCGCGAATAGGCAGCACCCGTGAGGTAAGCTTCGATGTTCGCCTGGTAGCGGCCACCAACCGCGATCTGGTTGAGTTGGTCAAGCGAGGCGAATTCAGAGAAGACCTGCTCTACCGGCTGAACGCCTTCCATATCGGCATACCACCCCTGCGGGAGCGCCCCGAAGATATCCGGCAGCTGGCGACAAGTTTTGCCGCTTCCGAGCAGATTGCGGGCATCGGTATGGAAATCGACGAAGCCGCGATTCAGCAGCTACTGCAGCATCAATGGCCCGGCAATGTGCGGGAGCTCGACAATGTTATTTGTCGCGCCAAGGTGCTTGCGATTCACAATGTGATTCAACCCGAGCACATTTATTTCGATGCGCTGGAGTTTGCGCCCGCTTCACTTCCAGATGCGCCTGCTGAACTGACCACTCCCGATATGGCGAAACCTCAGGGCCACGAGCATGTCATTCAATCCGATCAGGACTTGGTCTCGGCCAAAGAGCAGGCGGAATGGCAGCTGATTCAGGCGGCCTTGCAGGAAACCGACTCCAAAAAAGAGGCGGCAGAGCGTTTGGGCATCAGCCCGAGAACGCTACGACACAAATTACAAAAGCTGAAGGCCGCAGAGGCTGACAGCTTGCAATCGATAGGTGCCTCATGATTGATAAAACCAATATGCAGGGTGTAATGAACGTCATCCGACAGGCCGAAATAGCCAATGGTCGCGCCGCTGATGCGTCTTTGGGTATCAGCAATGAACAGCAGCAGTCGCGTTTTGCGTCAGATCTGTTGGCAGCCATCCGATCGGTCAATGCAACGCAAATGCGCTCAGCCGAGACCAAAACAGCCTTTGAAGCGTCGGGAGACGTCAGCGTTACCGATGTCTTGCTTGATTCACAGCGTGCATCGGTGGCGTTCGAGGCCACGCTTCAAGTTCGAAATAAAGTCCTGAAGGCCTATCAAGATGTCATGAGCATGCCGGTCTGATATGCCAGGCATGGACAAGAGGTAACAGACGATGGAAGCAGCACTCGAAGAACGACCGCCGATAGAGGGGTCAGCTACCGAAGTAGACACCGGTAGTAACGCGCCTATCGAGACAGGCAGCACCGCCGTGCCTGCCGAGCAGGCCGGCGTAGCGCCTGCGAATCAGGCTCAGGCGATGCCCACTGTGAGAGACGTGCTGTCACAGCCTGCTGTGCGTCGCGCTATGCCCGCTATCGTCGGTCTTTTGTGCTTGCTGGTGGTGCTGATTTTTTGGTCGGTGATGATGTCTACGCCTTACCGAAGCGTTTCTGATGGCATGGAGCAGGCCGATGTTCAGTTGGCCTTTGAGGCGCTGAAATCTGCTAACTACGACGTCCGAATTAATAAATCCACCGGGCGTCTCGAGGTGCCCGAGAATGTGTTTCAAGCGGCGCGAATCTTTTTAGCATCCCAGGGCATCCCCAGGGCTGCAGCCGAGGGTGGCATGGGCTCGCTGGCTGATGGCAGCTCGATGACAACCAGTCAATTTATGGAGCAAGTGAAATACAACAATGCGATCGAGATTGAACTCGCGCGCACTATTTCAGAGATCAGCACGATAGAAATGGCCCGGGTTCATTTAGCGGCGCCCAAGCAAAGCGTCTTTGTCCGCGATCGGCAACCTGCCAAAGCCTCGGTGATCGTCAAGCCATACCGGGGCAGAGTCGTTGACCCCGCGCAGGTACTTTCAATCGTTCACTTGGTCAGTGCCAGTGTGCCCTATCTCGCCACGCAGGACGTCACAGTGGTAGATCACTACGGCAACTTGCTAACTGGCAGCAATGCTGAAAAAGATGGCACCCCTGCCCTTAACAACGCGCGTTTTGAAGCGGAGCGAGAGGCAGAATTGGCTGACCGTATTCGCGAGCTTCTCATCCCGGCGTTGGGTGGCGGCAACGTGCGAACCGTCGTCAATCTGGAGATGGACTTCACCCAGCGTGAAACCACCACTGAGCAGTATCTGGATCTCGAGGGGGGCGGAGCAGAAGTCCGATCTGAGGTGATCACCTCAGATACGCAGACCGGTATCGCTGCATCGGGGGTGCCGGGCGGCACCACCAACATTCCACCCGACCAGCCAGAGATTGTACCGGAGGGTGAGGTCGCCGAGAACCCAACCAATACCGAAACCGCTACCACTGAGCGTGAGCAAACCACGCGTAACTATGAGCTCGATAAAGAGATCCGGTTTGTGAAAGAACAGACAGGTCGCGTGACCTCTATGACAGCCGGCGTCATCATCAATGAGGAAGCCTTGCGGGATCTGGCTAAGCGCCGTTACTACGCCTCTCTCGATGAGGGATCCACCGTCACTGAAGACCTGCTTGCAGAAGAAGTAGATGAAGATGCCGAGACGGGCCTCGAGGGTGCCGCAGCATCGCTAGCCCCCATTCCTGGTGCGGAGTTACAGCGATTTATGGCCGAAGAGATCGAACGGTTCCGCACTCTGGTCGTTGCCGCCCTGCCCTATGACGAGGCGCGCGGTGACTCACTCTCAATGACCTCGGCGCCCTTCTTCAGCGACCCGCCACAGGATTACCAGTTGCCCTGGCACAAGGATCCCGCCATTATCGAGTGGGGCCGCCACGGAATGACGTCGATTGGACTGATTGCTTTCTTCCTGCTGGTCATCGCCCCGGTCCTGCGGGTCTATATGCCTAAGATTGAGGAGAGCGATGCCTTGCTCGCGGAGCAATTGATAGACGGCGAGCTCAGCATGGCTGACAGAAAGGCGCTTGAGGAGGGGGAATCTCTTGACGAGATTAAGGCCAAACTGAAGCCCAAAAAGTCTGCTATTTCAGCCGATATGCTCGATACAGCCAACAGCTATGATGACAAAGTGGCCGTGGTGCGACTGCTTGTTGCAGAGGACGCAGGCCGTGTTGCTAACGTACTGAAGAGAATGATTAAACCCGTTTAAGGGAGCTGGAAGATGGCAGAGGCAGCAACAAACATTCCGCAAGGAGATGGCGAAACGGAGCTCCCGGACTTCGTTCGCGAAGAGCTGGAGACCATGACAACCACTGAGCGAGCGGCGGTCATTATGCTACTTATGGGGGAGACGCAGGCGTCGGATATCATTCGTTATATGAACCCTCGCGAGGTGCAGGCTCTGGGTTCGGCGATGGTGGGTGTCGTTGATCTCTCACAGGAAACCGTGAGCGCGGTGCTCGATGATTTCGTCGGCACTATCAAGCAACAGACGAACCTGGGTCTTGGCACGACAGACTATGTCGAGTCCGTTTTGAAGCGTGCGCTAGGTGACGACAAGGCCAGCACGGTCTTAAGCCGCATTCTGCCAGGTGGATCAACCAAGGGTTTGGAGATTCTGCGTTGGATGGATGCCCGGGCGATTTCGGATATGATCATCAACGAGCACCCGCAGGTGATTGCCATCATTCTCTCGGTGTTGGAATACGACGTCGCCGCCGACGTGCTTAGCTTTTTACCGCCGGAGAATCGTGGTGAGGTCATGCAGCGTGTGGCCAGTCTTGAGACCGTTCAGCCATCCGCGATGGAAGAGCTGGAGCGCATCATGTCTGAGCAGTTCTCCAGTAACTCCTCCGCGCAATCCTCGAGCTTTGGTGGGGTGAAGACAGCCGCAAAGATCATGAACTTCGTCAAAGTCGACCTTGAAACTTCGGTGATGAAGTCTCTGACCCAGCTGGACGAGGACCTCACGCTTCAGATTCAAGACAACATGTTCACTTTTGAGAACCTGTCGATGGTGGATAACCGCGCCATTCAGGTGATGATGCGCAACATCGAGTCTGATTTGCTAATGGTCGCGTTAAAGGGTGCCAGCGAAGAGACTCGCGATAAGTTCTTTGACAACATGTCGCAACGAGCCAAGGCGATGTTTATTGATGACATGGAGTCTAAAGGCCCGATGCGTATCTCTGATGTTGAGGACGCTCAGAAAAATATCATGCGTATTGCAAGAAAGCTTTCTGATGCCGGCGAACTGGTACTTGCGGGTCGTGGAGATGACTTTGTCTAAAGCCACTGACACTGTCGTGTGGGAGTTGAACGAACTCCTTGCTGCTGATCGCCGCGCCAAAGCCTTCAGTAAAGCCTCAGCTGCTGGGGACCTCTCGGAGCGCCCGATGGGCTTTGAAGAAGCAAATTGGCAAAAGATCAGTAGTGGGATCGAGACTGAGGCTGCAGAGCATGAGAGTGACTTCGAATCGGCCGAGGAGGCTAAATTAGAGGACGGCGAAACGGCAGCGGCCGACGAGGCAGAGGGGGAGGAACGGGAAGAAATTGATATTGATAAGCTGCTCGATGCCAAATTTCAGGAGGGTGTGGCTGAGGGTATTAGGCAGTCCAATTTGGAGAGCCAGCAGCGGGAAGCGCTTGCCGAGCGCTTCTTTGACGCGATTCAGGTTCAGATGGACGCGCTCCCCAGGGTCTGGCCAGTGGTCACAGATCTGTCACTCGACATCGCCAAAACCGTGTGTTTACAGTCGCTCAGAGTGGATGAACAAGTATTTCGGGAGTATCTCAATACGGCTCTGGAGAACATTGAATTCCCGGAGGGCGTACCGGTGGAAATCAAAGTGTCCTCCTCGATGGCAGCAGTGCTGCCAGAGCAGCAGCTCTCAGAACTGCTGGCTGACCGACCCGTTTCTTTGACGGTCGATCCGGACCTGAAAGACGGTGATATCTCCGTTCAGTATGATCATCTGGTCATTGATAGACTGCTCGAATGCGAATTCGATCAGCTGCGTGAACAACTGGTGGCACAGTTCCCTGATTCGTTGCTGGATTCATGAACCCAAGCCCCGATACTATTGGACAGCCTAGGGCTGACCGAAGTTGGCCTCAGTTGGTTGCGCCAGATGCTTGGACATGGGCCAAGATCAGGCATGTCTCGGGCCATGTTGTGGAGTGCGACGGGCTCCAGGCACCCCTGGGTGCCATGTGCGAAATCGAGACGGATGACCCCGGGGCACCCAACGTACCCGCCGAGG
>CAXEVD010000059.1:0-7401 GCA_963999395.1 uncultured Halieaceae bacterium | reverse complement strand
TGAGGATGGAAACAACCTCGATCAATAACTCTGTCGGGTTGCCTGTTATCCACTTTTCGGGAAGCCCCGCGCTAATTGCTCTCGCTGTATCTGAGCACTCCGACAACCATCCCGGCGAAAAATGCGGTGAGCGATTATCTATCTGTACGAGCGGGCACCGCTGAACCTCATCGTGATCGAAAAATCCCGCCTCATCGGGCTCACCACGGAATAGTGCTGCCACTCGCTCTGGTAGGCCTACACCCAAGATCGAGTCAACTTTTACCACTGGCGGCAGGTCGATCAATCTCGCGTTGAATCCACACCAGCTCACACGTCGCTCACTTTCACCCAAGTCACTACTGAAGCGCCCTCCGCACTTGCCTCGCTGCTCATGTAGACCAGGGATGGACGGCATACGCCCGCCCTTGACGCATTGTGCACATTGCCATCCATCCCCGGCGCCTTGCCCCCGTTGCCTGATTCGCCTGTGCCATACGGCCAGAAAAGCTATCAGGCTTTCGGTTTTCCCAAGCGGCCAACCTGTCGACCGTGCCTTGCTAGCTCCGTTACAACCTCGGCAGACTCAACACATTCATCAATGAACAACTCAACCGGATAGCCCGCCTCACTTCGTTCAAGATCGAATCCGTCGATTTTGCACACGGAGCGCCGAAATACCTCTATGTCGACTTTGTCCGCCCATTGCTCGTAATCTTCAACGGCTATCTGTTGTTCGATCGTTAGGCCGCTTATATGCTCTGCATATGCCAATCCGGAGTCATTCTGTGTGCGTGCTGCCTTTCTTGCGACGTCTAGCGCCTGAGCATTAAGCATTGCGCCCATTCTAGGCCGTGGCCCGGCTGCCTTTTCCGCCTCTCTTACTTGTTCACGCGACAACCCTTTGACAGTTGCCCACGTAGCGCCTTCAGGGTTGGCGTCAAGCAAGTCTTCTACGTTGGACGACTCGCGATACATCGCGACAACACCGTGCGCCCTCAGATAGGCTAGGCCCTGCCTCATGTCCTCAGACCGCATAGCTTCCGATAGCCGCTCTTGTGCTCCGTTATGTTGCTCCTCGGTAAGTACATCACCGAGCATTTTTCGTGCGCCGTCGCTTAGGCTCGATAGAACCCTGACAACCTCAGCATGTTCCCCGCTTGTAGCCCTTACGCACTTGATTACATCATCGATAAAGTCTTTCGAGTCCGTCGCCCCCTCTAGCTCTCGATCGACTTCTTTTCGTGCCGCTTCTATCTGCGCATTCCATACCGCAGAATCAGCGAGCAAAAGAACTCGGACGGGCTCTTGTGTAGTCGTTACCCTCTGGAGCATGCTTCACCCTTACGCCTTAGGAAAGATGAGCATGAAAGGTGCCTGTGCGAGCCGCTTCTCCGCGTCTGTCAGGCCAGTGACATCACAGAGGGCTTGGCCTTCGACCGCTCGAAGATTGGTAGTCTGCTGAATTCGCGACTGGTCTCCAGCCGTTGTACTGCTTGAGCCGTCATCCCTCGAAGCGTTCAAGATTGCGAAACAGCACCCCTCCCCGCTACCGCTCGGCCCGTAGCCCAGGAATAGGGCTCTGCGCTCATCCTTAACCAACATCTGCTGGAAGGTGGTGTTCTTTTCCGTGACGATTGAGACCTGACAGGTACTGTTATGTATCTCGTGGGTTAGCCCCCTCAGAATTGACCTAGTCTCCGGCGTTCCTTCACCCGTATCCACACTCACTGTGACTGTGTGGTTGTAATTTGGGAGATAAGAGCGAGCACCGGACACTGGAGCCGAGCTGGACTTGTGGTTGATGCCCATATCTAAGCGACACCCGGCGCGGTGAGTCATCGGGAACCCTGGGCTCTCTGGCGCTGCCACGACGCCCGCCTTTCCAGCAAGTTCGTCCTCGCTCACAACTGCCATCGGCCGCATCGTGGTTGCAATCTGCGCAATACCGCCGTCCTCGGAAATCGTAAATCCAGTGAGCCGACAACCCGTTGCTAGCGTCTGCACGCCTGCAGACGTACCAGGAGCGCCCATCGCAAAACGAACATGTAGATCTTTTTGAGCTGCATTCGAGCGACCGATAACTGGATAGTATGCGAAGCAAAAGTTGATCGATGCGTTTTGGGTCTGCTGAAAACTGAATGAGGGGTACACCTTACATGTGGCGTCCGTGCCGTCATCTTGGATCTTCGTAATGATTGCGTATTCATCCACGAACGAAGACGTCGCCTTGACTCGCACGGGTGACCCAACCTGGATACCGGCTGCCGTCTTGTCTGCTGAGCTGATTTTGAAGTCAGACCCATCCGCGCTGCCATCCTCAGAACATAAAGCAGTCGCGACACTTGGAGAAAACAGGCCGAGACCCGAGCCGAGAATCTTTCCCCATGCTTGAGTTGTAGGCGCTGCGCCCTGTGCACCCCTTAGTCTATGGGTCAACTCGATAGAATCTGGGTAGCCAACCCGCAGGAAATCTCCATCCGCCACACCAAACCGGGTGGCCCCGCTCGTATTGCGGACTGATACCGGAGCGAGCGCCTGTTGGCCAGGGGTGGAGCGGCTACCCTCTTGAGTATGGCTCCCCTCCTCAAACGCGAAACTATCAACGCTGCCCTCTGTGGTAGCCATACCGACAAAGGTAACGCCGGCCCCGTCGGGGTCTGGCATCAAGTGGCTATCAACGTCACCGCCCTCCGCGTTGGCTTCTGCGACAGATACCGAGAAAATATTGCTGGACTTACTCATGGGTAGATGACCTCCTTATATGTCAATACTGGCGGTCACTTGCACCGCTCCGATATACCCGGTGTGTGTATTGTCTGCCTCATCCGATAAGGTGAAGCGGGTGATATTGCCCGGCGTAGCCTGAAGCGTTGCCAGACCAGAAACGGTGTACCATTGCGAACGCTCGATCGCGTCTATGATGGCTGTGATGTCTTCGGTGATTTCCCTGAGGATTGTTCTCGACTCAGAGTTGTTTGGCGCGTCGTATCGAACACGCACCGGGAAGGCTAGCGAGTAAGCCGTGGTCACCGGGCCGCCCATCCTAAGAGGCGCTATTGATACAGCTTCAAGAGCCAGCTCAAAAACCCGAGATTGTCCTAGATACTCTTCAAGCTCTCCTCGTACACCGCCCCCCGCATCAACGTCGGTAAACCTGTTGCCGTTGAGCCTTGGATAGGCTGTCAATGTGCCCGTTGAAGGGGCCTGGATTGTCTTGGAGACGTGCGAAAACAACCGATCGAATGCATCGCTCATCGTGCGCCCTTAATCATATCGAGCGCCCTTTTAATAAAGCTTTTACGATCTTTCGGTGATAGCCCTAGCCACGGCCTCAACGCATGGGTACCGTGCGCCCTCATAGCCGCATCACCAAAAACCCCAACTAGGACGGTGAACCGCGTCGCACGCGCAAAACGAAACGACTGCCTCATCCTGTCGCTATACTGTAGATCAACTTTGTTCAAGTTTCGTCCGGCTTTTGGTTTTGTCGTGCCGTATTGCTTTGGTGGTTTTCGGTTGCCCGCTCGCACTTCTCCCCAGTGTTTAGAGTAGGCCCCTTTACCCTGTTTTCCTGTGAGCTGCTCATAGGTGGGGTGAGGTTTGTCGTTAAGCCCCAAACACTTGTCAAATGCACGTGTATCAATGAGTACCACCGCCTCTTGTGCGAGGTCTCTCATATCACGAACAGACCAACTCGAAAGAGCTGGATTCTTGAGCGTTTTCCGCTTAATTCTGCTGGTTACTCTCACTAGTGATTCCAAGGTGGCATGCCCGCCCATTATTATCTCTGATTGATCGAATTTGATCAAGGTCGTATAATTAGACCGATCAGAGATTGGATACTCAATGCCATATTCGACCACCGGAGCACCTGTACTCCCCACGGAGTGTGGCGCAGGGGAAACGCCAACCCATGAATGGTTTCAGGATTTAGCCGCGACGCTAAACACTGCGCACGTACACAACACGTGTCACCCAATAAACCAGGGGTGGCCTGACGGCGGGCTACATTCCGATGGCTCCCCCGCTAGTGGGGAGGTGTGCGCCTGGCGGATACCCGTTCTAGGCTCTGCTTTTACAACTATCGACTTTGAGGTCGAGGGCCAGGCCGCCGCTGGTGCTGGTGGTGGTGTGCTGATTGAGTGCGGCGCAAGCTCAGTGCAGTTAGTTTTTTCTGGTGGAAGAGAACGGAAAACAGGCAGCATCACAGTTCCCGCGATCGGGGCATACCATGACGTGGTGATGTTCACATTTGTCGCAAGCGGTGGTGCTGTGAAAATATTTGGCGTTTCCTCTGCATACCGTCAGGTGAGCAACCTGGACGGTAGTCGCGATGCTCGGCCCAACTCATCTAGTGTTTTCCCGTTGCCGTCAGAATCTTTCTTTGCTGGGCAGTCGTTAAGTTCTTACTTTGCACACGCTTTTAGATCGTCGATCGATGCTATGACCGGGCGACCTCGTAGCCTTATCACATGGTCTGGGGTTCCGTCTTTTGCCCAACACGGCTGGCCAAGACGTCATCTAGCTGTCGAGGGGTGCAATCGTGGCTGGATTGTGCGTAATCCACTCGGCCAGGCCAATACAGATGGTAAGTACTACCAGGTACATCTAAGAGCCCACGCACCGACAACGGCCACCGATGTATGGATACAACTGGTCGACGCTGAAGACGCACACGATTCACTCTTTTTAAAAAACTATCGCGTGCACATTCCGGTTTCGGCTTCTCCTGCCTGGCATAACGTGACTATTGAGCTGCCTGAGACCGGGCGAATCCCATCTAAGGCATCGCCTCAATCAGTCCACTCGTTCACGAGTGTATCGCTACATCACGCGAGTACCGTTGAAGTTCTTTCTTTTAGTTTGTGGGGTGAATGATGGCTGACGTCTTGCGGATACCTACTGGGCAAATCATGGGCATTATCGCCGCTATTGCTACCGTTGGCATGTACTCAGCAAGAGTCGACAGCAAGGTCACCGAAAACGCTGCCCGAGTAGTCGAGCTTAAAGCGGACCTTCAAGCGATACAACGCGACGTCGTCAAGCATGGCGAGGTACTCGCGACGCTAAAAGCTGACAGCAAGCATATCCTTAGAGCCCTTGAGATAATCAAAAAAACGGAGCGTAGGAAATGACACACGAGCTTATTGTGGGCGCAATCGCCGCCGTATTAGCCGCCTCGGTTTTGGTTGCCTCGACTGATACGGGCGACCGTGTAAGGCAGAGCCCGTCCTCATGTGCCGAGACGCTAGTGGGTGAGCTTATGTCACAGCAACAAACGCTAAAGACTCTGAGCGGTCGCACCCGCCGCGCTCGCGATATAGCCGAGGGCATTATCAAAGAAAGGGCACAACGTGGACGATGAGCTTTTACGGATTGGCGCTTTGAGTGCCGTCGCCGTCTGGGGAGTCATGCAGGCCATCAAACCGTACATTAAGCGGTACGCCGCTGACGGTATCGCACGGACTGCGGTGCGCTTAGCTTGTCTGGCTGTGGGTTGCGTCTGGGGTTACCTTTTGAAGTCTGACGGCTACGGTATAGCCGCTGGCTGTGCCGGCGCTGCCCTCAGCGCTGTTATCGTCGCTGCTATCAAGAGTCGAATCGATGCAAGACGGATTGGTTGAAGTACTACTTTTTATCGTGGGCCTAGTCGCTGGCTGGGTTCTCACGACACGATCAAAGCCTAGTGCTGACACTGCTGAAAAAGTGCACACCAAAACGGTCAAAGCCGAAACCAAGCGACTCAAAGCAAAGACGGCTCTCGCTGAAGCTAAGCATAAGCAGACGATCAAACTGATTAAAAAAAAACAAAACAAGCTCAATCGAATGACCGCCCGTGACTTAGCCTCAAAAGTGAGAGAGTTGTTTGGAGGTGATGAGTGATACACGTTTTCCTGCCTCTTGTTTTTCTTTTCTCGCCACCTGCTCCCGTCCAGAAATGTGTCGGCGCTGAGCCTGTAGAGCCTGGTCATATTGTCTCGTGCCGGGGCATCTTGTGGGGTATCGCTTCCACGCGCCGCGCTGTCGAGTGCAAAGAGGTGGTAATTCCAAAACTCAACGCCCTGTTGACTCGCTGCGAAACAACAAACAACGCGACGATTGACTACCTAGAGCGTAGAGCGCTCAGCGCTGAAAACACGCTCAAGTTAATCCCAAGACCAATGTCAAAGGTATCAACTATCATGATTGGACTATCTATTTTGTCAGTCGGTTTTCTCGCTGGGTTCACCGTGGGCCTCATCAAGTGAGCGTTAAGCCCTCCGATCTAGCCGTCTATGAGGCCTACAAGCGCCTCGATAGTGTTCGCGCTGCAGCAAAAGCGCTTGGACTTTCCCGCATGACAGCCTGGAGAGCTATCCAACGGGTGAAGGTCGCGAAAAATGAAAGGGCTCTGATTTTGCCTAACTCTACCCCTGACGCGATCGAGCTAGATGATGAAATAATTGGCGATACTCGCAAGATCACATCGAAAAACATTAAGACCCTAGACGATCTTCTAAGCGCTGCCAATGTCGGCGACGATTGGATTGTAACTCGATTTAAGGCGAACACCTGGCAAGCGCTAGCAAAAGATAGCGAAGTGATACAGCTTCACCAAGTCACTGCCCACTTAGAGCGGGCCAATGATTTTTGGCTGACTCCGATCACGGTAGAGGAGCCCATTCGACGTAAGCCATGGGCGACTGGCCAGCCTGACGGACTGGCGTTGATAGTGCCTGACACTCAGCACGGTTTTCGAGTTGTGGAAGACTTAACAGCGCCGGGTATGCGCCGATGGGTACCCATGCACGATCGAAAGGCGATCGACTGTGTTCTAAAGATCTGCGAAATGCTGAAGAATCGAATCACTCACGTTGTGTTTTTGGGCGACCATCTTGATCTTGCTCCATGGTCGACACGATGGCCATCTACACCCGACACAAAGCAGACAAC
Source organism: uncultured Halieaceae bacterium (assembly GCA_963999395.1). Lineage (GTDB taxonomy): Bacteria > Pseudomonadota > Gammaproteobacteria > Pseudomonadales > Halieaceae > Luminiphilus. Next base: position 486 of record CAXEVD010000059.1, on the reverse strand, counting down.
GAACGCCGCGATGCGTGAACTATACGCGGGCCTACTGCGCCCGATACGGGAAATGTGCCCGAGTGCTGAATGCGTCTACATGATTGGAAACCATGAAGCCAGAATCGCTGACTTTTTAGCAGCCAAGGCGCCCGAGGCATCCACCCTGCGCACGGCTGATAGTCTTGAGGAAGAGCCAGTCTTGAGCCTAAAGCGTCTACTGGCTTTAGATAGTCTCGACATTGAACTGATAGAGCCATACGGGAAGCCTTACTGGCTATTCGACTCGATTAAAGTGATTCACGGTTCGAAGGCGAAAAATCAAGGTGGCGCTACCGCTGCCGAGTATCTACGCTCAGCCACCTCAAGCGTCATCTATGGGCATATCCATCGTTTGGAGATGGCCCAAAAGCTCCTCGAAACGCCTGACGGCCCCAATCTCATCACGGCGGCGTCTCCTGGCTGCCTGACTAGTCTCAACCAAGGGATTGTTCCTGCTAGAGCTGG
>CAXEVD010000058.1:0-7463 GCA_963999395.1 uncultured Halieaceae bacterium | reverse complement strand
CCCCGCGATCACGTCACCGGGGTCCACGCCATGCCCCATATGATTGCCCGCGATAACCGAGCGCATGTAGGGGTCGAGAGAGAGATACAGGGTCTGACACCTAACCTGCCCCGCCGCCCGCTCACCCAGAGGCCGATTCTCGAGCTGGAAGTCGTCGGGGTTGGGTAATCCCTCGGGGCGCTTGGCCAAAATGATGGCCATATTGTCCAAATGATCTATCATGTCAGGCTTTGCCAGTGGAAAGAGCTTAATGATATAACATCATAACAAATCATCCGGAGAGGCAGTAATGGCGGGGGCCCGGGGGGCGGAGGAGCAAGCAGCTCCACTGCGGGGAATCAAAGTCGTCGAGTTTACCCACATGGTCATGGGCCCCACTGCGGGCGTCATTCTGGGTGATCTCGGGGCAGACGTGATCAAGGTCGAGCCCCTGAAAGGGGACAATACCCGGCACCTGAAAGGTTCGGGCGCGGGTTACTTTCCGATGTACAACCGCAACAAGCGGTCCATCGCCCTCGACCTCAAGCACCCCAAAGGCCTCGAAGTCGCGCTGCAACTCATTCAGTCCGCCGACATCGTGCTGGAAAATTTCCGCGCCGGCACCATGACCAAGCTAAGCCTCGATTACGAGTCGCTAAAAGCCGATCATCCGGGTCTTATCTATTGCTCATTGAAAGGTTTTCTCTCGGGCCCCTACGAAAATCGGGTTGCGCTCGACGAGGTCACCCAAATGATGGGCGGACTGGCGTATATGACCGGCTTACCCGACCGTCCGCTCCGCGCTGGTTCATCGGTGATTGATATTACCGGCGGCATGTTTGGAGTGATTGCCATTCTTTCTGCACTGCACCGTCGTCGGGAAACCGGCGAGGGTAGCCATGTGACGAGCGCCCTGTTTGAAACCACCGCGTTTCTGGTTGGCCAACACATGGCGCAGCAGGCCGTCAGCGGTGATGCACCACCGCCCATGTCGGTCAGGCAATCGGCCTGGGCCGTCTATGAAATTTTCGAACTAGACTCTGGAGAACGGATGTTCGTGGGTATCGTCAGCGACACCTTATGGCAACGCTTCTGCGAGGAATTCGAGCTCTCCGATTGGGCGGCAGATACGGCGCTGAAGAGCAATGCAGGCCGCATTGCGGCTAGAGAGACCTTACTGCCCGCCATTCGAGGACTGTTTGCCCCGCTCTCACTCTCAGAGCTCAGCGAGCGGCTGGATCGGGCAGGCCTGCCCTTCTCACCTATCAACACGCCCGGTGACCTGTTTGACGACCCGCATCTGACTGCGTCGGGCGGTCTGCTGCCTGTGCACCTGACCGACGGTGAATATGCAGGCGAGCAGACCACGCTACCGCGCTTGCCCGTTGAGTTTGGCAACCACAAGCCGCCACTACACCGGGACCTACCAAAAACCGGTGCCAACAATGTAGAGGTGTTAAAAGAACTGGGGCTGGACGAAGAGGCCATCGCGGTGCTTACCAGCGAGGGCGTGCTGGGCGGCTAATCGCTCGCGAGGTAGACCCAGGGTCTCCGCGCCTGATCCTGCTCCTCAAACCGTGACACCAGATCCATCGACTGCTCGGTAAGTCCGATTTCATCGAGACCTTTTAACAGCATATCCCGAGCGGTAGGGTCGACCGAGAACACCTTCTTTTCTTTCTCAGGATCAGCCTCGATCGTGCAGGCCTTGAGATCCAACTGAATCGCATTCGCCGCAGGATCAGCACTGACCCACGCCACCAACTCATCGAGGTCGTGCTGCGCCAGCGCCACGGTCAGCAATCCATTGCGCAAGGCATTGTTGCGAAAAATGGTGGCAAAAGACGGCGCGATTACGGCACGAAAACCACTTTCCATCAGCGCCCATACGGCGTGCTCTCGCGAGGAGCCACAGCCGAAATTATCGCCGGCAAGCAGAATGGAAGCACCGTTGTACTCGGTCTGGTTCAGCGGGAACTCAGGATTGGGGGTACGAGCATCAGGGTCTAGGTAACGCCAGGGTGCGAACAGCCCCGCTGCCAGACCGGAGCGCGACACGGTGCGCATTTCCCGCGAGGGAATGATCGCATCAGTATCGATATTGTCGCGAAGCAGGGGCAGCGCCACCCCGCAGTGCTGAGTGAAGGGCATCATGCGGTCGTGTCCGCCACAAGGTGTCCAGCGCAAGCGCTGGCCACCACCGTCAGCGGGCTGCCGATGTGCGTCCTGACACCCAGGCCCTGCCGACCTTCGAAGTTTCGGTTGGTAGTTGAAGCCACTCGTACCCCTTTGCCGAAGCTCTCACCGCCAGCGAAAAAGCACATCGAGCAACCCGGCTCCCGCCATTCGAAACCGGCACTGCGGAAAATGTCGTCTAGCCCCTCGGCCTCAGCTGACCGTTTAACCTGCCCACTGCCGGGCACGCAGAGCGCCTTCACCCCTTTTGCAACCTTGTAGCCGGTGCGCTCCAAATAGGCGGCCGCCAGCTGCAAATCGGACAATCGACTGTTGGTGCACGAGCCAATAAACGCCGCGTCGAGGGCGTAATCAGACAACTGACTGCCGGGCGTCACGCCCATGTAGTCTTGCGCGCGCTGCCAGGCTGTCGACGCCGACGCATCGGGGGCATCACTAGCGTGGGGGATTGCAGCATCCCAGTCGACACAGTGGTGCGGACTGGTGCCCCAGCTGAGCTGGGGTTTGAGCGACCCAATGTCGAACTGGTGTTCCTGATCAAACGCGGCACCCTCATCGCTGCGTAACGACTGCCAGTGTTGGTTGGCCTGATGCCAAACTTCAGCCTGCGGTGCATAGCGTCGGCCCGCACAATAGTCGAGTACCTTTTGATCGGGAGCGATCAGCCCGGTGAAGGCGGAGAGCTCGGTGGTCATATTGCAGAGCGTGAGCCGGGCTTCTACCGGCAGCGCCTCGATCGCGGGCCCGGCAAACTCGATGGCATAACCCGCGCCTCCAGAGGCAGAGAGCTCGCGGATGGTGAACAGAATCAGATCCTTTGCGGAGACACCCTCATTGAGCACACCTGCGAAGCTGACCCGCATCGTCTGAGGTCGGGTGACGCGCAGTGTACTGGTCGCTAGCGCATGCTCGGCTTCGGTCGAACCCACGCCCCAGGCGAGCGCTCCGAGCCCACCCAAGGTACAGGTGTGGCTGTCCGGGCAGATGAGTGACAGCCCCGGTAGTGCGATGCCGAGCTCGGGCGAGATCACATGAACGATGCCCTGATCAGCATCGGCAATATCAAACAGTTGAATACCGGTTTCGTGAGCCGCGTGTCGGGTTGCGACGATAAAATCCCGGCCACTGGGCATCAGCGTATCGTCGCCACGCCCCGGCAAGGTATCGACAATATGGTCCATCGTACAGAACGCATGCTCTGGTCTGCGCACCGAGCGCTGTTTCTCAAGCAGGCCGTTTAAGGCCACGCTGCCGGTTCGCTCGTGCAGAAAAATACGATCGATATACAGCAGGGATTGACGCTCTGACAGCGTCGTCACCTCATGTTCTTGCCACAACTTGTCGAACAGCGTGGTGCCCACAGCGAACCCGTTAACCCCCGGCGGGCCTCACTGCGCCTCAGTCGGGGCAAGACCCTTTAAAAGATATATCAATATAACAATAAGCCTAATCAGCGGGCGCTGGCAACATCGCGGTAGTCAGCGCGACTTCTATGGGCGCACCCGATGGCAAGATGATCACCCCGCCCTCGACTGCTCCGGCGGTATCGATATAGGGCAGCCGCCAAGGCAGCGGCGCTTTAAGCCCCTCCGGGTCGACACTCAGGCTGACCAATATCACACCCCCCCGCTCACCCTCGGGAGCAGGCACCGCGCGCGCTCCCTCAGGGTATTGATCTATTTCAATGCCATAGCCGTCGGACATGGACACCAGCGCCAGAGGGTGAAACGTGTCTTGGGGTAAATCATAGGCATCAGATAGCACACCAATGCGATAGGGAATGGGGCCCACGACATTGGTATCAAAGTGCCGCCGCCAAAAGCTGAGGCTGGCCTCCAGATCCGGGCTCCCCATGACCATGATGAAGGTGTGACCCACGGGTTCAGGGCTTGGCTGAGGCTGCAAAAAGGATTTTGAGGGATCGATCATGCGGGTGAGATAAAACAGCTCTCGATTGGGGCCGGTCACCTGCATCGCCAGAATATTTTTCTGCTCCGTCAAAAAGTCGGGGCCCTGCAAATGTGTAAACGCTGAACCAGCAAGTTGGGCTTCGAGTTGTTCGGGGTCTTGCACAAGGAGCTCAATCGCGCTCCACCCCACTCGCTGCATGGGCACATACCCAGAAATACCTCCCTCGACGAGACGCAGACCCACTTGTGGGCCCGAGCGCGGCATCATGGTCACAAAGCGTTTATCAGCCAGCTCAGGTCGATCGATCGCTGCTGCCATTTCGGCAGACATCACACCCTCATCGACCGATCGATAACCCAGATAGTCCTCATAGGCTTCCTGAGTCAGCGCCAGATTTTGCGCCAACACCCAGACCATCAAGATCGACTTCAACATAGGATCATGCTCACTGTGTTAATTGATAAAGATCGAGTCGCCCGCCATCGGGCGCGGTCACGGCGAAGCACTCACCGCCCAACAGTCCAGGCAGGTTGCGCTTTGCCAATGGCTGACACACCTGTGCCGACCACTCGCTGTCGTTAACTGCGGCAAAGGCCTCCGCCACATTATGGCAGGGGATGGCGAGTGCGCGCAGGCCACGGCCACCTGTGCTCGGTACCGGGAGGCAAGGCAACGGATGTTCTGGCACGTCGACCAGTTCGATCGAACCCGACATGGCTGCTTCCGGGTGGGCGATGCTCAGGTGAATGCCGGCGGTGTCAGCGGGGTGCTGCTCAAGCTGCAACACCCGAGGGCCCTCCCCGGGCAGCGGGCCGGCATGGTCGATGAACCGCTCGAATCCCAAGACTTTAAGAAAAGCGAGCGTCGTCTCGACATTGCTTACCATCTGTGTGGAGTTGAAGACATCGCTCATACGGTCAAACTCGATGCCTTCAAGCGGCGGGCTCAGGCGCTGCATCACGGCCATCACGATGCCATCATCCTGAATGTAAAGGCCCTCGCTCGTCTGCACCTCACCGAACTGCCAGGCCACTGCCGGGACCAGCTCACGCCAACCATGGGTGTGCAAAAACTCGCGCGCCCAGTCGCTGTCCCAGGTGCGCATGTTGATATCAAACAGCCCACCAGGAGTGGTCACCGCGCAATCCAGCGGGCGAAGCACCGCAGTTGTGTTCGCAACGGGCAGCAAAACTACTTCACATGCCCTGCTGGGCGCTATCCAACGCTCGGCCACTTGGGTCATGTCTGCGCCCCAAAAGTCAGCCGCATCGGCGGAGAGCGCGGCGGCGTGCACCTGCCACCCCAGGGCAGCAAAAAATCCACCCAGCTGTGGGGCATTAGAGGTGGTGATCACGACATGTGAGAAACCCGTCTCTCTCATCGGAGTCCCCTTTATTTCTTATTAAGGCATCATACCGCCAACCGGAGGAGAGGCGCGTTATCATGAATACCACCGCCGACGTCAGCACCATCGTATTGACTGCCGTCGTGGGTTATCAATGTCTGTTACTGGCAGTAGGCCTCTGGGCGTCGCGGCGCACTCGCTCCAGTAGCGACTTTTTTCTGGGTGGTCGCAAAGTGGGCCCCTGGGTCACCGGCATTTCCTATAGCGCCAGCGCCTCCTCAGCGTGGACCCTATTGGGGGTCAGCGGCGCTGCCTTTGCCATCGGTCCGCCTGTTATTTGGGTCTCTTTGGGAAGCCTGTCGGGGATGGTCGTGGCGTGGTGGTGGATCGCACCGAGGCTACTGGAAGCCAGTCATGAGCAGCAGCTGACTACTTTCGTCGACTATCTCATCGCGCCGAACGATAACCGCCGCAGCAACGCCCTCGTGCGATCCGCGGCCGCCATTATTCTGATTGCCTTTGTTTTTTACGTGGCCGCGCAGTTCCAGGGCGCGGGGCTCGCCGTCACCGAAGTCTTTGACGTCAGCGACACGCTGGCGATTGTAGGCGGCGCACTGGTCATTCTGATTTACACTTGGCTGGGCGGCTATTGGGCGGTTAGTCTCACCGACACCCTACAAGGTGTGGTCATGTGTCTGGCAGCCATCACGCTACCGCTGGGAACCGTGATCTCGATGGGAGGGTTTGCCTCCGTTATTGAGCTCATCGGACTTGGCAACCAACACAATGGGGGAACCCATGCGGCAACTTTGTCGGCTATCGGCTTTGCCATCGGGTCCTTGGCCATCAGTCTCGGTACGTTTGGGCAACCGCACCTGATGGTGCGCTTTATGGCGCTAAAACATCATCATGCGCGACGCACCGCAGCACGCATCACCCTCATTTGGTATCTCGTTGTCTTCTCGGGGATGGTCCTGACGGGACTGGTGGGGCGCGGCATCTTCGATTCATTGAACAACAACGAACAGGTCTTTTTTGCCCTGTCAGAAAAGGTGCTACCCCCGGTGCTAGCGGGCCTGCTGCTCGCTGCAGTGCTCTCTGCGATCATGTCCACCGCCGACAGCCAGCTGCTGGTCTGTGCCAGCACACTGTCCCACGACCTCACCGATGAGGCGCTGAAAGGTAGCCCGCAGGTTTTGCGTCGAGGGCGATGGGCGGTGTTCATCGTCGTGCTACTTGCCGTATTGGTGGCGCTTTTCCTGCCGGCACCGATCTTCTCTCGGGTGTTGTTTGCGTGGAGCGCGCTGGGGGCAGCGCTGGGGCCCACGCTGTTTGCGCGCCTGTTGGGCTGGCAGATCCCCGACGGCGTTCACGTCACGGGCATCTGGATAGGCTTTGGTCTCACGGTGGCGCTGTCACTGCTGCCTAATGCGCCGGGCGACATCTTCGAACGTCTGTTACCCTTTGCAGCTCATAGTGTATTACTGATATGGGGCAGGAGGCGCTGAATGAACGCAGTGGTATCCACCATCACCCAATTACTGCCTGCCGAGATCATCACCACGGATCCCGAGCAGATCACGCTGTACTCTCAGGACGTCTTCACCGTAGGACCGCCGATCTGTGCGGTTGTGCGCCCGCGCAACATCGATGAAGTGCAGGCACTCGTGCGGGCCTGCCTCGAGCGCGGCACGCCGATCGTCACCCGCGGGGGCGGTATGAGCTATACCAGCGGTTACATCGCCAGCGCGCCCGACAGTGTGTTGATCGATATGGCCAGCATGGATGCCATCGTCGAGGTCAATCTGGAAGATCGTTATGTGACGGTCGAGGCCGGGTGCAGCTGGCAAAAACTGCATGAGCACCTCGCGCCGCTCGGTGTGCGCACGGCCTATTGGGGCACGCTGTCCGGACGCTACGCGACGGTTGGGGGTGGCCTCTCCCAGAACAGCATTTTTTGGGGCAGTGGTCAGAGCGGCACCGCCGCTGACAACGTGCTCTCGGTCAGTGTTGTCACCGGCAAAGGCGATCT
>CAXEVD010000057.1:0-7494 GCA_963999395.1 uncultured Halieaceae bacterium | reverse complement strand
TCAGCACTTCGTTTGCTATGCTCTGAAGTGCAGCGACGGGCAGAGCTTGTGCATCCAGCCACCGCTGAAAGGGTGGCGTGAAAACTTTTTCAAAGGTCTCTTGGGCACCTTCTCTGATAGTCGCTTTGTACCTGAGCTCCGCCAACTCGTCGGTGACAATACTCCGGTCGTAAGCCATGACGTCCAAGATGGACTTCATGTTCTCAACCGAGGGTTTGTATCCCCACAAGAGTTCAAGGTTTTCATTGACTTTGGACGGCCAACCACCTGGACCCATTAAAACGAGTTTATCGCAGAGATTGGGATGCTCGTATGCTAACCACAGCGCTAACGCGCCTCCAAATGAGTTGCCAACGAAATGAGATTTGGAAAGTTCGAGATGTTCGAGCAACGCTCGCAGTTGATCAACCCAACTAGACATAAATTTGAATTCAAATTGCTCTGGAGTCTGGGTGAATCCAAAACCCACGAGATCAGGCGCAATAACCCTGTAGTTTTTCGAGAGCTTTGGAATCAAATTTCGCCAGTTGGCCCAAGCTGATACACCTGCCCCTGACCCGTGGAGCAGTACCACCGTATGCCCTTCACCCTCATCGTGAAAATTTGTCAAAAACCCGCAAGTTTCAGCAGCTTTGCCTATTTCATCCATATCCGCATTTCCTGTTTAGCCAAGTCCTGACTTTCATCGTCTTAAGAAAGCGTCATCACTAATAACTTCTGGGCCGGGATAGGCAACCTTGCTGTGAGCAATCCCCAATTCTACGAGGTTCTCGCAAACTTTAAGCGCGATCAGCCCAGGGTTCAGAATCGGAACCTCAAGTTTACTGACTAAATAATTGTGCGACTGATGCATAGTTGTCGACCCCAAGATCAGCGTATCGGCCCCGTCATTGTCGATAGCAGCTCTCGCTTCTCGCTCCAACAACTCAAACACGACGTCTTCTTTGCCTGAGAGAAGCTCCTGCGCATCAGGTCGCACCTCTATGGCTCTGATCGAGGCAAGGCGCGTCTGAACACCAAGATCTCGTACTACCTTTTTATAAAGGGGGAACCATTGCTTCCACATAGTTAATACCGTGAAAGTCTCGCCCAACATTAGTGCGTAACAGAAACTAGCTTGAGCAGGCCCAACGACTGGTATCGACAGTCTAGACCTCAGAGCATTTAGGGCCGAGTCGCTCATGCTGTTCACACACACTGCATCGTAACCCTCCGACTCGCTAGTCATTCCCTTTTCTAAAACAAACGCGTCGGCTAACGTCATCTCGTAGTAACTGTCTAATATCCTCCCCCCTCTACTCGGGGCACAAAAATCAACTTGGACATCCCCCCGCTTTAGCGCTGGCGGAATCTGAGCTGCGAATGCGTCGAGGGCTTGATCAGGCATCGGAACCGGCAAAATCATTTTTATGCGCATTGTCGAACCCTCTGAATAATAACCTGTGCTGCGCCAGACTAAATCTGATCTCAGCAAGCTTCACATGCAGTGTCCATGAACCCCTGATACAGGAAAGCTATGCCAAACCGCGGGACCTCAAATCACACGTGCCTTTGGAGCGTTGCATTGATCCACAAAGACACCGGCCCTTTCTGAGCTTCAAGCAAAGCCTGAAGGTGAACTAAGGCCACGCTAGTATAAACATTGGGGAAAGTACAACTTTAGTTTTTTTTCCGCTCCGAAACCCGCCGTAAGGCCCACCGCGTGGGTATCGCATTCCCTCATACAAGTTCAGGTAATTGCTACTTGTTCTCGTCGGGAAAAGGCCGCGCGGGCGCTGAAACATCCGCAGATCACTCATCTGGGCACCCACGAGACACCGCTTCAACTGGACTGCCGGGAGAGCAACATCAGGCCATTGCTCGACGTGGCAGGTTCATCTATTAGTGTCATTTGGTTTATAGTGAATTGCCTTGGTTGATAAATATCGTCAATGGCACACGTGCTCTCACGTGATCACATCTCACGACTGGGTCAGGTTAAGGTCTAACAAACATGGGCAGAATTCAATCGACACGGCGTTGGACCGACAAAAGATTGGCGCAAATTGCGTTATCTACGCCCAGCAGAGAATGTCCTTTGGATAAAGAACCACGCTTGCAGCATCCCGCGGTGCGTTGAAAGTTGATGTCTCGTAATCTGAGTCGACGCAGCCTCCTTCGATCCTCTGTGGGCACGGCTTCGTATCTGGTGTTGGGACGGCGATTAGTTTTAACGCCGGCAGAGGCCGTCGAGCTCGAATTTACTCCAGAAGTGTTGACTCGCGATGAGTTGGACTTGATCGAGGCCGTGGCTGAGGAGCTGGTACCAGGCTCAGTTGACGCGGGAATCTCCGCTTATCTGGACGCGCAACTGCAAGCTGGCACTGACTCGCTTTTGATTGGCAAATACCTCGGCGTGGATATTCCGGCCCAGATCGACTTCTACCAGTTACTAGCACGCAATTTGCAAGAAGCTCTGAGAGCCGACAGAGCGGCCACTGAAGTGCTAACTGCAATGTGGAGTGACAAAGTGCCAAACTGGGAAGGCCCACCGGCCAGCTACATGCTGTTTGTCTTGCGGGCGGACGCCCTTGACGTAACTTATGGAACGCCCGAAGGCTTTAAGAAGCTTGGAATTCCTTACATGGCACAAATCAAGCCGGATAGGCCATGGTGAGCAAAGACTGTGACGTGATCATTGTCGGCGCAGGTGCCGCAGGGCTGACGCTGGCCGCTCGATTGGCAGAGGGCGGCAAGTCAGTTAGTGTCCTAGAAGCCGGCCCTGAACGGAAGCTTGGCGACCTCGTCAGCTCTCAAATCTGGGCTAGAAAATTGAAGTGGTCGGAACCCGCGGTATCTGAATCTGGTGACCACAAAATCGGACACGCGTTCAACGCGGGCACCGGTACCGGGGGATCTGCTCTTCATCACTACGGTGTTTGGCTGCGGATGCACGAAGGAGACTTCTCACTCAATAGCGACCATGGGTTGGGGCTCGACTGGCCGCTCAGCTACGCAGACCTTGCTCCCTATTACGACCAAGTGCAGGCCGAAGTGGGACTGAGTGGAGATAGCAAACAGGAGCGGTGGCGACCGCAAGGTGCACCATACCCCATGCCTCCGATGCCGCTTTTTGCTCAATCGCGCGTGCTTGCAAAAGGCTTTGAAAAAACGGGTCGTCACACTGCACCGCTGCCCCTAGCGATCAACAGTGAACCCTATAAGGGGAGACCAGCTTGTCACTACGACGGCTGGTGTGACTCCGGATGCTCGATAGGCGCGCTAGGGAACCCGCTCGCTGTCTGGCTACCACGCGCGCAAGCTGCGGGCGTGCGCATAGAACACAGCGCGAGGGTATCGCGCGTCATACGGGACCCCCAAAACCCTCAACGAATCGAGTGCGTGGAGTACATTCAGGGTGGCGAGAGCAGGACTATGTATGCCGAGCACATCATTGTCGCTGCATTCACCGTACAGTCGGTACGCATACTTCTAAGCTCTGCAACAGAACGACACGCCGCTCCAGGCAATCACTCTGACAAGCTCGGTCGCTACTTGATGACTCATCCCGCAGGAACGATCTTCGGATTATTTGATGAGGAAATGTCCCCGCATCAAGGCGTCACGGCAGGACAGCTTCTCAATCATGATGACTACGACAAGAAAAATGCCACCGGCGGCTTTGGCTCAAGTCAGTGGATGATCGGACACGCCATCAAGCCCCATGACTTGCTCGGATATGGAACCAACAGACCCGATATATTCGGAGCGGAATTGGAGCCATGGCTCAAGAAAGCCTCCAGGCACTTAGGCAATATGACCTTGGTCTGCGAGGACATTCCGTTGCCCGAAAACCGTATCACTCTGAGCAACCGGGTAGACTCCGACGGCATTGCCTATGCTCATGCCCATCACGATTTAGACTCCTCCGCGGCGGCGAGGTGTGCTCAGCGCATGTCAGAGGGCGCAGACATTATGCGAGCTGCGGGCGCCTCAGAAGTCTGGTCTGGCCCTCGAATTGGGCAGCATCACATGGGCGGCGCTGTCATGGGTAACGACCCCGCGGAATCAGTGACCGATGCCTTCGGGCGCGTGCACGATACCGACAACCTATACGTATCGGGGCCCGCATTGTTCCCCAGTAGCGGCGCGGTTAACCCAACATTCACATTGACGGCAATGGCCTCCCGTCAGGCAGATCATCTGCTTGGCAAAACATGATCCCCAACTCATCTTGACCCAACCTCCAGCGCTTTAAACCCAAACTATTTCAAACGAGGCCCGTATGACAGCATCGGTGAGCTATTCCAACATTGGCCGTATCGGCACCATCTTGGTGGATTCACCCCCGGTCAATGCCCTTTCTCACAGCGTCCGACAAGGTCTCGTAGACGCGCTGAACGCCGCGGCAACCGATAAAACAGACATCACTATCTTGCGCTGCGCGGGTAGGACCTTCATCGCCGGCGCTGATATCACCGAGTTCGGCAAGCCGCCCCAAGCGCCAGCACTCGCCACTGTGCTCGAAGCCCTGGAATCGCACCACAAACCGGTTGTCGCCGCGATCCACGGGACCGCTTTGGGGGGCGGATTAGAGTTGGCGCTGTGCTGCGACTACCGTCTGGCGGTCGAAACAGCCAAAGTCGGATTGCCCGAGGTCAGTTTAGGCCTGCTCCCCGGTGCAGGCGGGACCCAGCGGCTGCCGCGACTGACAGGGCTAAAAATTGCGATCGATATAATCACGAATGGCCGCCCCCTCAGTGCCCGTGACGCCCAAGCTGCAGGCATTGTCGATGAGGTCAGCGGTGACGATTTGGTCCGCGCAGCCGAGGCTTTCGCGGAAGATCTAGTCGGGCGGGGAGCCGGCAAGCGACTCACTAAAGATCTTCCTCTGCAGTTCAATAATGACGATACTGCGCTGCTCTCAGGCGCCCGCGACACCATCGCCAAACGCCTCAAGGGGCAGACTGCTCCCCAGCGGATTCTGGATTGCCTGAATGCCGCTGGCACCGCGCCCTTCGAAGAGGGACTGAAATTCGAAAAACAGGCGTTTGAGGCCTGCATGGCAGACCCGCAGTCGAGCGCTCTGCGATACCAGTTCTTCGCAGAACGCGCGGCAGCCAAGGTTCAGGGCATGTCGCCAGACACCGAAGTGGCGTCTGTTCAACACGTTGGCATTATCGGCGCCGGCACCATGGGCGGTGGCATTGCCATGTGTTTCGCGCAGGCGGGTTTTCAGGTCACCTTGGTCGATCAGGATCAAGACGGCATCGATCGCGGCATGAATATTATCCGCAAAAACTATGACATCAGTGTGCAGCGCGGGCGTCTCTCAGCAGATCAGGTCTCTTCTTTCCTCTCTAATCTCAAAGCGACCACTGACTGGCAAATGCTGAAGGAAGCAGATCTCATCATCGAAGCGGTTTTTGAGAATCTGGAGTTGAAGCAGCAAGTGTTTAAGCAGTTAGATCACATCTGCGACCCTCACACCATTCTGGCCAGTAATACCTCTTATCAAAGCGTTGATGCGCTGGCCGCGGTCACAAGCAGGCCAGAGCGCATTGTCGGCATGCACTTTTTCAGCCCTGCGAACGTCATGCGTCTGCTTGAGGTGGTCCGTGGAGATGCCAGTGACGACGCTACTCTTAAAACCGCCATGTCGGTGGGCAAGCGAATCGGTAAGGTCTGCGTGTTGTCGGGAATGTGCTACGGCTTTATCGGCAACCGGATGCTTCGGCACTATGGTCGAGAGGCGGCACTCTGTGTGATGGAGGGCGCCTCCCCAGCCCAGGTGGACCAGGCCATGGAGCGCTGGGGCATGGCGATGGGTCCACTGGCAGTCAGTGACCTCGCTGGGCTAGACATTGGGTACAAGGCTCGCGAACAACTTACTGATGAAGAGAAAGGACCGCGAGTGAACTATCTGCTCGCCGATCGCCTGGTCGAGGCCGGGCGCTTGGGACAAAAGTCGGGATCGGGTTATTACCGCTACGACACAGCGACCCGAACCAGAGAAGAAGACCCCATCGTGAGCGGGATCATTGAGGCAACCCGCGCTGAATTGGGTATCACGCCAAGAGAAATACCGGACGAAGAAATTATAGATCGCCTGACGCTCGCGCTCGCCAACGAGGGCGCTTGTATTCTGGAAGAAGGCATTGCGCAACGCGCCGGTGATATCGATGTAGTTTACTGCCACGGCTATGGATTCCCGCGATTCCGTGGTGGGCCAATGCATGCTGCAGAAGCAAGGGGATTGCAGTCAGTTGTGAACCGCATCGAGCAGTTCCAGCACACGCTCAACCCGGACAATTGGGTTCTCGCCCCTCTGCTCGCAAAGCTCGCCAGTGAAGGCGGTAATTTCAGCGATGTAAAAAACTGAATTACGAGCAATCATTGCTTTGCGAAAGTTTATAAATATTTTAAACTTAAAATATTGAAATCGCCCTACGGAGCGTCTCGGCATGGCTACAAAAACCCGTTGGACACCACTCAACTGGCAAGACCCGTTTGAACTCGACTCGCAGCTCTCCGAAGAGCAGCGGATGGTCAGGGACAGTGCCCAGCAATACGCGCAAAGCGCTTTGGCACCTCGGGTTAAAGAGGCCTATCGGCAGGAGAGCACCGACCCCAATATTTTTCGGGAAATGGGTGAAATGGGACTGCTCGGCGCAACCATTGATGGCTACGGATGCCCCGGTGTCGACTATGTCTGCTACGGCTTGATCGCGAGGGAAATTGAGCGCGTCGACTCGGGCTATCGTTCCATGATGAGCGTGCAATCCTCTCTGGTCATGTACCCCATTCACGCCTACGGCACCGAGGAGCAGCGAGAGAAATATCTGCCCAAGTTAGCCACCGGCGAATGGATTGGCTGCTTTGGACTCACCGAACCGGACCATGGCTCCGACCCCGGTGGAATGATCACTCGCGCTAAAGCAGTCGACGGCGGATACCGATTAACCGGCGCCAAGATGTGGATCAGTAACAGTCCGCTGGCGGACGTGTTTATCGTCTGGGCAAAAACCGAGGACGACGTGATCCGAGGCTTCATTCTCGAAAAAGGCATGGAGGGGCTGAGCGCCCCCAAGATAGAGGGCAAACTCGCGTTGCGGGCCTCGATCACCGGGGAGATTGTCATGGACAATGTTTTCGTCCCGCAGGAGAACCACCTGCCGAACGTCGAAGGTCTTAAAGGTCCCTTTGGTTGCTTAAACAATGCCCGTTACGGGATCGCCTGGGGCGTTATGGGCGCTGCCGAAGAGTGCTGGCACACCGCACGGCAATACACGCTTGATCGCTCTCAATTTGGGGTGCCTTTAGCCTCTAAGCAACTTATTCAACTAAAATTAGCAGATATGCAGACCGAAATCGGCCTGGCCCTGCAAGGATGCCTTCAGGCGGGTCGTATGTTATCGGCAGGTGAAATTGCTCCCGACTTAATCAGCCTCATTAAGCGAAATTCTTGTGGCAAAGCTCTCGACATTGCCCGGTCCGCCAGAGACATGTTGGGGG
>CAXEVD010000056.1:0-7538 GCA_963999395.1 uncultured Halieaceae bacterium | reverse complement strand
GGATGACATCGCGTTTATCCTCGCCACCTACAGCGTGGCGGCCGCCATCGTCGCGCCAGCCTGGGGGCGGCTCTCAGACCGCTTTGGTCGACGACCGATTCTCAGCCTCTGCCTCCTCGGTGGGGCCATATCGCATTTTGTGCTGGCTTTTGCAGATGTGCTGTTTATGGTCTATCTGTCCCGGGCGGTCGCGGGGATGATGGCAGGCGGCGTACCGGTTGCTACCGCCCTCATCGCGGATGCCAGCACGCCCGAGCAGAGATCCAGAGCCATGGGTTTGATCGGCAGAGCGTTCGGTATCGGCTTGATTCTCGGGCCCGTGATCGGCGGAGTGCTCGCCCGAAGCGAGACGGACTTTATGCTGCCCTGTCTGGTCGCCGGCGTCCTTTCGGTCCTTGCCGCCGTGTTGGCGTTTGCCCTGTTACCAGCAGGTCAGGCCCGGGAGAGTCATGCTGGCGCGACTGTGGACGATACCCCCCCGGCGCCGCTCCGCGAGATTGTGAGGCGGCCGGGCTTGCCGCTCTTTATCGGTCAGTTTTGTTTTCATACCTCCGCGGTGAGCGCCTCGGTCTATCTGTTTCCGCTGTGGGTGGCGAATGGTCTTGGCTGGCAGGCCCGCGAAGTGGGACTGTTTTTCGGGCTGATCGGCGTCGTTATGGTGGTCACTCAGGGCAATATTCTGGGCCGGATGACGGACCGTTTCGGTAATCTCTGGGTATTGCGCGGCGCGGCGCTGTGCTTCAGTGCCTCGCTGGCGTTGTCCGCTGTTGCCACCCAGGCCTGGGCGATGGGCGCGCTGGGCCTGCTGTTGTTTTCCGCAGCCACGCTATGCCTGCCGGTGCTCAATACAATTGCGAGCCATTTGGTTACCCCTGCGTCGCGGGGGCAGTTCTTTGGGGTGACCGCCTCCTCTGCTGCTTTCGGTCGGATTCTGGGCCCCCTGGTCGCTGCGGCGCTATTGGCACAGGGCGGTTATGGACTGGCCTGGTTGGGGACCAGCGCCGTCGTCTTGTTGGTGGTGATGTGGTCGCTGGTCTTCGGTCATGGACTTACAAGCCAGCCGACCGATGCCGCGTCAGATGTATCAGGGAGCACCGCGTGACGTCCAAGTGCGTGATCAGCCTCGACCTGCCCGAGGACATCGTCGCGCGGTTAAGAGATCAGTTTGATCTGCAGACATGGTCAGGGAAGGAAGCAATGCCCGAGGTGACGCTGCAAGATTGGCTTGCCGATGCCGAGGGCTTGTTGTGTGCACTGTCCACACCGATCACGGCATCCGTCATCGCGGGTGCTGCGCAATTAAAGGTGATTTCAACCATCTCGGTGGGCGTTGATCACATCGATTTGGCGGCAGCGACAGCCGCCGGCATTCCTGTTGGGCACACACCGGGCGTGTTGGTGGATAGCACTGCGGATTTGGCGGTGGGGCTCATGATCGCAGCCACCCGTCGTATCGCCGAGGCCGATCGGTGGATGAGAACGGGCCAGTGGTCCCACGGCTGGCAGTCAGACTTGCTGCTGGGAACGGACCTCAGTCAGGCCACGGTCGGCATCGTTGGCCTGGGCCCGATTGGCGAAGCAACGGTGAAGCGCCTGCGCGGCTTTGGTTGCGGCATCCTGGGCTGGAACCGCACACCGAAAGTCATAGAGGGTGTCGAGATGGTGGGTCTCGACGACCTATTCGCGCGTTGCGACATCGTGTCGCTTCACACTGCTCTCACACCAGAAACGGTCCAGATCGCCAGCCGCGAGCGTTTGGCGAGCATGCTTGCCGGTGCCACGCTTATTAATACCGGCCGAGGCGCCTTGGTCGATGAGGCGGCGTTAATCGAAGCGTTGTCGAGCGGTCGCCTTAGAGCGGGGCTCGATGTGTTTGAGACCGAGCCACTACCTGCTGATCATCCGCTTTTGAGTCTGGATAACGCGGTGTTACTGCCACATGTGGGCAGTGCCACGTTGTCGACGCGGATGGCCATGGTGACCCGAGCGCTTGAGAATTTGCGGGCCGGGATGTCGGGTGAGCCGCTGCCCTTTTGCGCGAACCCGGAGGTCTGCGGGCTCAGCGGGTAGGGGCGTCGGGTAGCACCCGCAGCGCTCTCGCGATGCCCGGCTCGAGCTTGCGGCGCACTTTGTCCAGATCAGGCTGGTTCTGGTTTTCCACCACCTGACTGATGCTGGCCGACCAGATCGATGCCAGATTGTCGCCATCCTCGAAGCTGAGCATCAGGCTCGCGACCTCTCGTGGGCCACTCAGCGCGTAGGCATTGTCCATAACGGCGGGGTCCGGACTGCGGTTAATGACTGAGCTGGTCGGAGTAGGGTTGGGCATTCCGGGGTCGGTGCCACCCTCCAGCCGCGCGCCAAAGGCGTAGCTCACCAGAAAGTCGCCACCGGAAGCTTCATAGCGATAGCCTTTTTTTTGCAGCGATGCGGACAACACCTCTCTCACCGAGGTCGAGAGCTGGTACAGCGTCTCCATGGATTGTGGGACACCCGTTGGTACCTCAGCTCGCCAACTGAAGGTTTGATAGCCCTTGCTGGCGAAACGATCTGCCGATGCCGGGTCCACCTGCATGGTGGCACACCCCAGCATGTCAATGCACAGCAGGGTGATGGCTGTATGCCGCAAGCACCTCGTCCAAGCGATCATCTTCATCCCGCTCCTTGGGCTTCGTGTTACGGGAACCATATCAGTTTTACCATCATGCCAGCGATCGAAAACACGACCACCCAGCGGATCACATGCTCACCACCGTGAAGCGTCAGTCTGGCGCCGAGCCAGCCGCCGACAGAATTACCCGCCGCCATTACGGCACCGATCCACCAGAGTAGCTCGAGTTGGCTACCAAACACCCACAACGCAGAGAGCGTGTAGAGCAGGATAATAAAGACTTTGTGGATGTTGGCTGCCACCAGGTCGAGTCCCAGCACCCGGTTGAGGATCGGCAGCAGAATGAAGCCCATACCGATTTGTATGAACCCGCCCCAGAAGCCCGCTGCGACCATCAGCACATGTCCCCAGAGGCGGCGCCGGGGTGTTAGGGGTGAAGCAGCTACTGTATGGCCTCGACCCGCATCGGTCAGCATCAGAATCAGCACCAGACCCATCACGGCAGCTAGTACCAGGTTGAAGGTGTCGACCGGCAAGCGCACACCGACCAGCGCGCCCGCCAGCGCCCCCGGCACCGCGCACAGCGAGAGCGACAGGATCATGCCGGACCGGGGCAGTCCATGGCGGATATAGGTCAAGCCCGCGCTGATGTTGTGCGCGAGGATGGGCAGTCGATTAGTACCGTTGGCGACAGGTCCCGGCACACCCAGAAATATCATCACGGGCACCGTAATCACCGAGCCGCCCCCCGCCATCACGTTGATAAAGCCGCCCGCGAGTCCCGCGAGGATCAGCACCCCGATTTCCCACAGAGCGAGTTCCACAATCAGTCGCGGGGTGTCCGCATGGTCACGAATTCCTCGGCCGCCGTGGGGTGAATCCCCACGGTGCGGTCAAAGTCAGCTTTGGTGGCGCCCATTTTGAGTGCAATACCCAGTCCCTGACAGATCTCGCCGGCGTCAGCGCCCACCATGTGGGCTCCCAACACGCGATCAGACTCGGCATCGACGACCAGCTTCATCATGGTGCGCTCTTCACTGCCGCTCACCGTATGTTTGAGCGGCCGGAAGGTGGACTCGAAAATGGTCACCTCATGTCCCGCGGCGATCGCTTCTTCCTCGGTGAGCCCCACTGTGCCGATGGGCGGCTGGCTAAACACCGCGGTCGGGATGGCGTGGTAATCCATGGTCAGGGCCTGACCGCCAAACTGGGTTTGCGCAAAGGCCATCGCCTCGCCAATGGCCACTGGCGTCAGTTCCCAGCCCCCCGTCATATCACCCAGCGCGTAGATGCTGGGTTCTGCGGTTTGAAACGCATCATCGACCTCGATATAGCCGGCCTCGGTGAGCGTCACCGCGGCATGCTCAAGTCCCAGTTGCGCAATATTCGGTCTGCGGCCGGTCGCATACAACACGGCATCGAAGGGCTCATTCCCGTCCGAGAGGTGGGCGAGCACGCCACCGGACTGGGACTCCAGCGCCGTGACATGGTGGTTGAATCGCAAGTCCACGCCGGCTTTGCGCATTTCTTCGGCGAGAAATTGGCGAATGTCGTGATCAAAACCGCGGAGAAACAGCTCGCCACGATAGCTTTGGACCACGTTGGCGCCCAGGCCCGAGAAGATGCTGGCAAATTCGGTGGCGATATAACCCCCACCCACAATGAGTAGCCGCTCGGGAAAGCGTTCCAAGTCAAAAATCTCGTTAGAGGTGAGTGCCAGCTCTATACCCGGGATATCCGGCATGGCGGGCCAGGTCCCGGTGGCGAGCAGAATCTTCTCGGCGCGGTAGCGGGACTCTCCCACAACAACTTCCTGGGGCCCTGCGAGCGCGCCGTGACCCTCAATAATATCCACCCCGGGCGCCTCGAGCAGACGTGCATAAATAGCGTTCAGTCGCGCGATCTCATTAGTTTTATTGTCTCGCAACGTGTTCCAGTCAAAAGAGACGTCCTCAGCCCGCCAACCAAAACCCGCAGATTCTCGCCAGGCAGCTGCGTATTCGCTGGCATAAACGTAGAGTTTTTTTGGGATACAGCCCACGTTGACGCAAGTACCGCCTAGTGCGGCCTCTTCTACCACGGCTACCTTTGCACCAAATTCGGCGCTCTTCCTTGCGGCCCGGACGCCGCCGGAGCCTGCGCCGATGACTAGCAAGTCGTAATCAAAGTGTTGAGTCATCGATTCACCAAAACCGCGGCGTAAAGTGTCGCCTTCTGCAATTTCATTGTCATCGCGCTTCGCTTACAGTCGAGCGATACGCGGCCTACCAATGGATGGGATGTTGACCATGCTGAGCATTAGTTCATTTCGCAACATTGAACCGAGAAGGATACACGCAATTGCTTTAGGCACGCTCCTTATGCTGCCGATGAGTAGCCCGGTGTGGTCTGACTCGGATCTGCCCGAGGCGAGTGAGTCACAGCCTCCGGCCAGAATCGAGTTGATCGATCAGACTGTGGTTTACGGTGAAATCACAGACATTCATGAAGGCGAGCTGTACGTGACGACCGAGTTGATGGGAGACCTCACCATCGCTCTCTCATCAATTCTATATCTAGAGTCGGATCGGGATATTGAGCTGCTTACAACCGAGCAGGAGAAACTGGCGCTACCCTCTTTTATGGTAGTGGACGGCGAGGTGGTGCTGGACGGCGCCGATAATTTAACCCTGGATCAGTTAGATGTGGCAAATCCGGAGGAGTGGGAGCAGGGCCGTGGCTATCTCATCACTGGACGCGCCACGAGCTCGATCGAATACAACCGGGGAAATACCGAAACGGATAACTTGAATCTGGATGCGGAGACAATTCTCGAGAGTCTTCGGGATCGTATTACATTGCGCGCTGACTATGAGGAAAGTAGCGCGCTAGTTCTCAATAAAGACGATGACGGGAATGCAATCCTAGATGCTGATGGCAACGAAGCCAAAATCAGCCAGGACACAGCGGATAATTGGCGAGTGGAAGGCAAGTACGACTATTTTCTGTCGGACCCGCGCAATTATCTCGGCTTGAACGTGGGACTCCATGCCGACCAGTTTGCCAACGTGGACCGGCGCACCTACGCCAGCGCCTATGTTGGCCGGAAAATTCTGACCCGGGACACGCTAACCTTCGATGCTGAATTGGGGTTGCTCTACGTCGACACTGACTTTGCGGTTTCCGAAGACGACTCCTACACGGGTGTCAATATTAACCTCAATGGTGAGGCACAGCTTTTTGACAGCAGGGTGACGCTATATTTCCGACAGGCAAACATTGTCAATTTGCAGTCGACAGAGAAGTCCATTTATCGCACCAAAGTGGGTTTAAGATTCCCGCTGTTTTTGGGGCTAGAGGGAGCAGCAGAGGCGACCGCAGATTATGACGGCGGTGCCGCAGACGGTAAGGAAAAGCTCGACAAAACGCTAAAGTTGCGAATCGGCTATACCTGGTAAATCGATTTCGAATGAGCGGGTCGCTCCGTAGCGAAGTGGTCTTTCTGCCCTTAGGCGGCTGTGGAGAAATCGGCATGAACTTTAATCTGTTTGGTCATGCTGACCAGTGGGTCGCCGTGGATTGCGGTATCACGCTGGAGCAGGTACCGGGTGCGCTGATGCCCTCGGTGCAAATGCCCGACCTCAGCTTCATCGCTGCCCGGCGCGAGCAACTCGCCGGGCTCATTGTGACGCACGCCCACGAGGATCATCTCGGTGCGCTGCCGTATCTTTGGGAGCAACTACGTTGCCCGGTCTACGCCACGCCCTTTGCGGCCGCGGTGCTACGACATAAGACGCGAGGCCGCAGGGGCGTGCTACCGAGTTCACTGATCGAAATCGAGCCGGGTGAAGAGATTAAGATCGGCCCCTTTGATATCGAATGCATTCCCATTACGCATTCCACCCCTGAGACCTGTGCATTGAGCATCACAACGCCACGGTCGCGCATACTGCATACAGCAGATTGGAAGATTGATGCCGACCCTATAGTCGGCGCGGCCTGGTCCTCAAAGCGATTTCGCGAGCTGGGTGATAAGGGAATTGACGCGGTGATCTGCGATTCCACTAACGCGTTGCGCGCGGGGTATACGCCGTCCGAGGGTGAGGTTGCGGCCGGTTTGCGTCAGGTCATACAACGATGCGAGGGGCGCGTCGTGGTGGGCTGCTTTTCCAGTAACGTGGCAAGGATGCAAACCTTGGCGAGCATCGCCCAGCTGACAGGTCGTTATCTGGGAGTAATGGGGCGCTCGGCGGCGGGCATGGCGCGGTGCGCCCAGCAGGTCGGCTTGTTGCCGGAAAACTTTCAGCCCATCCACCCGGAGCATTTGGGGTATCTGCCCCCAGCGGAAGTGCTTGGCGTGGCGACGGGCAGTCAGGGGGAATGGGGTGCGGCACTGCATCGTCTCATGATGCAAACGCATCCTGATCTGGCGCTCGAGGCCGGTGACACCGTGATTCTCTCCTCCAAGACGATCCCGGGAAACGAGGGGGCAGTGCAGCGCCTGATCGACGGTTTGCGCGATCGGGGCATCGAGGTGATCTCTGCAGACGAGAGCGAGCAGACCCTGCATGCATCAGGCCACCCCTGCCAGGGGGAGTTGGCGGATCTTTATCAGGTTCTGAGACCGACGCTGGTGATTCCGGTGCATGGCGAGGCCGAGCATATGAAGGCCAATGCCAAGGTGGCGCGCGAGAGTGGCGTCGACGTTACCTTGACTGGAACCAATGGTGACCTTTTTTATCTCAGCCCCACGCCGGGCGTGCGGCGGCGCTACGCCGAAGTGGGGCGTCTGCAATGGTGCGAGGAAACAGAGCGACTGATTAGCGTTATCTGAAAGTTAATAACTGTTGAGCTTGGGCTGAATCAGGGCGCGTCTTCCATACCCGTCGCGCGCCGGGCGGCGGCGCGTTCCGCATCGGCAGTATTGATCCAGCGATAAGTCAGATAG
>CAXEVD010000055.1:0-7572 GCA_963999395.1 uncultured Halieaceae bacterium | reverse complement strand
AAAAAGTTGATCCAGAACTATATGAAATAATTAATAGAGAGCAAAATAGAGAGCACGACACTCTTGAGCTTATAGCTTCAGAAAATTTTACCAGTCCTGCAATATTAGAAGCTGCTGGTGGAATTATGACAAATAAATACGCGGAGGGATATCCCGGGAAGCGCTATTACGGCGGCTGTGAATTCGTTGATCAGGCGGAAACTCTGGCGATTGAGCGCGCCAAGGTTCTTTTTGGTGCCGACTTTGCCAACGTGCAGCCTCATTCAGGCTCAAGTGCCAATATTGCTGTTTTTCAGGCACTCCTGAAGCCCGGTGATACCGTACTAGGCATGAGCCTCGCCGATGGTGGGCATCTGACCCACGGCGCCTCGGTCAATTTCTCGGGTAAGATCTATCAGGCGGTGCAATACGGGATCGATCAGGACACGGGCCTGATCGACTATGACGCCCTGCGCGAGCTGGCCGTCACGCACAAACCCAAGCTCATCATAGGCGGTTTCTCGGCCTACAGCCGAATCCTCGACTGGTCCAAATTCCGCGACATCGCCGATGAGGTCGGTGCCTTCTTGTTGGTTGATATGGCCCACGTGGCGGGCTTGGTAGCGGCGGGGGTCTATCCCAGCCCGATTCCTTACGCCGACGTGGTGACCACGACGACGCATAAAACGCTGCGCGGTCCGCGCTCAGGGCTGATCTTGGCGCGGGCCAACGAGGCGCTTGAGAAGCAATTCAACTCGGCGATCTTCCCGGGTGCACAGGGCGGGCCGCTCATGCATGTGATTGCTGCCAAGGCAGTCGCCTTCAAGGAGGCGATGGCGCCCGACTTTGTCGATTACCAGAAGCAGGTGATTCGCAACGCGCAGGCCATGGCCGCAAACTTTGTTGCGCGGGGCTATAAGATTGTATCGGGCGGTACCGATAACCACCTGATGCTGTTGGATCTCATTGGCAAGGAGTACACCGGTAAAGACGCGGATGCGGCACTGGGTGAGGCCTACATCACAGTGAACAAAAATGCCGTGCCGAACGACCCGCGCTCGCCCTTTGTGACCTCGGGCCTGAGATTGGGCACCCCCGCCATCACGACCCGCGGGTTTGGCGTGGAAGAAACCGAGCTGTTGACCGGTTGGATCTGCGATGTGTTGTCCTCGCTGGAGGAGGGTACATCAGAGCAAGTGATCCGGGCAGTCCGCGAGCAGGTGAAGGCGCTCTGCGCCAAGATGCCGGTTTACGCGAACTGAGGCTTTGGGCGTCGTTGAGACGCCCCTGACACCATGCACTGTCCTTTCTGCAGCACCGACGAAACCAAGGTCATCGACTCGCGTCTGGTGGCAGAGGGCGCCCAGGTGCGCAGGCGTCGAGAGTGCCTGAGCTGCACTGAGCGTTTTACCACCTACGAAGCGGCGGAGCTGGTGCTGCCGCGGATCATCAAGCAAGACGGTAGCCGCGAACCCTTTGACGAGGAGAAGCTGCGCTCAGGCCTGCTGCGCGCGCTGGAGAAACGCCCGGTCTCGGTCGAGAGCATCGAAGCCGAGATCGATCAGATCAAGCATCGCTTGCGGGCCACCGGGGAGCGGGAGATCAAGTCGCTGCAAGTGGGGGAGTGTGTAATGGAGTCCCTCAAAGCGCTGGACCATGTTGCCTATGTGCGCTTTGCGTCGGTGTATCGAAGCTTTCAGGACCTCGCCGAATTCAGAGACGCGATTGAATCTCTGGAAGCCGAGCCGGCCGAAGGCGACCCGCCGTGAACGATGCTCAGGATCGCCGCTGGATGCAGCGCGCGATCGAGCTGGGCCAGCAGGCACGTTACTGGTCGGCCCCGAACCCCCCGGTAGGCTGCATATTAGTCCGCGATGATCAGGAGATCGGCGCCGGCTTTACACAACCCGCGGGCCAGGCGCACGCCGAGGTCATGGCCCTCAACGCCGCCGGTGATGCCACCGGAGCGGCGGCCTATGTCACGCTCGAACCCTGCAGTCATCGAGGGCAGACAGGACCCTGCGCCAGTGCGCTGACCGACGCCGGTGTAGCACGGGTGGTGGTGGCGGTTGAGGACCCGAATCCACAGGTTGCTGGCCGCGGGATCGCCGCGCTTCGCGCTGCTGGCATCGAGGTTGAGCTAGGAGAAGGGGCAGAGCAGGTCGAGGCAGATCTGGCGGGTTTTCTGATGCGCATGCGCCGCGGATATGGCCGCAT
Organism: uncultured Halieaceae bacterium; assembly: GCA_963999395.1. Taxonomy (GTDB): domain Bacteria; phylum Pseudomonadota; class Gammaproteobacteria; order Pseudomonadales; family Halieaceae; genus Luminiphilus. The sequence goes on along the minus strand of CAXEVD010000055.1, from coordinate 5,376 downwards.
CACGCTGAAGATCGCGATGTCGTTGGATGGGCGGACGGCGATGCCCTCAGGGGAGAGTCAGTGGATCACGGGCGAGGACGCGCGAGCGGATGTGCAGCGTCTTCGAGCGGAATCTGACCTGATGGTGACCGGTGTGGGCACCGTGTTGGCGGATGATTGCCGGCTGACCCTGCGAGCAGATGAGTTGCCACTCGATGCAAACTCCAAAGGTCGCGCTCTAGCGCATCCCCCGGCGCGCATGGTGCTCGACTCCAAGGGCCGTACGCCTGCTGGCGCGCGGATTTTGGAGGGTGGTCAAACGACAGTCATTACCACCGAGAATATTGCGCTTAGCGAGTTAGCTCAGAAGGCCGTGCTGGGTGCGGACGCTAAAGGCCGCGTGGATATCAGTGCCTGGGTGGAGTATCTCGGAGAACACGCATTTAACGACATCATGGTTGAGGCAGGCCCCACGTTGTCGGGTGCGCTGCTAAGGGGTGGTTGGGTAGATCGACTGATTATCTATCAGGCGCCCAAGTTGTTGGGAGATGCCGCCCGCGCTATGGCGGCAATGAACCTCCCAGCGCTGGCTGATGCGCCGGAATTTGAGATCAATGAGGTGACCCGCATTGGCGCGGATCTGCGTATCATTGCCGCCCCGAAAGGCTAGCGCGGCGCGCAGGGGCCTCTCGCGAGACAACTGATTCAGGAGTCACTGTGTTTACAGGCATTATTCAGGCCGTAGGGCGAATTGCGCAGATTGAAGCAGGAAAAGAGGACATTCGGCTACGCATCGAGACAGGCAAACTGCCCCTGAGCGAAGTGAAGCTAGGCGACAGCATTGCTACCAGTGGCGTTTGCCTTACGGTGACCGAGCTGCCCGGAGACGGTTTTTGGGCTGACGTATCACCCGAGACGCTGTCCCTAACCAGTTTGGGCACTAAAGATGTGGGCGACTCTGTCAATTTGGAGACCTCGCTCACCCTCCAAACGGCTCTTGGTGGACATCTGGTCAGTGGCCACGTAGACGGAGTGGGGCAGATTGAGCGCATCGTCGAGGACGCCCGCTTCTGGCGGGTAACGATCGCGGCACCAGAAAATCTGGCGCGCTACATCGCCATGAAGGGCAGCATTTGCGTCGACGGTACGAGCCTGACTGTGAATCAGGTGGAAGGCGCCAACTTTGAACTCACGATCATTCCCCAAACCTGGGAAGAGACGGTGTTTAGTGAATATCAAACAGGCAGTCCGGTGAACCTCGAGGTTGATGTCATTGCGCGCTATCTCGAGCGATTGATGCAATTCGATCAGTACCCGTCGGAGTCATAACGCTGTGACCGAGTATGCCGACATCGATAAAGTGCTCAGCGAGCTGCGGCATGGCCACAGCTGCCTGCTACTGAATGAGAACAGTGCGGGAGGCATGACCGGGTTTGTCGTGGTGGCGGCAGAGCACTGCGAAGCCGAGCACATTGCCTTTATGGCGCGTCAGGCTCGGGGGTTGGTCTGCTTGGCCATGACACGCCAGCGGTGTGAGGAGCTCGAGCTACCGCTTATGGTGGAAGGAGACGATTCACTATCGCCCTTCACGCTATCTATTGAAGCTGCGACGGGCATCGATACAGGCATCTCGGCGGCGGATCGAGCGCGCACTGTGCGGGTCGCGGTCGACGCATCTAGCCAAGCCTCTGATCTGGTGCAGCCCGGCCATATTTTTCCCATCGCTGCGGCAGTGGGGGGCGTGCTCACCCGCACTGCACCCGCCGAGGCGGCGATGGATCTGACGAGCCTTGCCGGACTCTTGCCATCGGCGGTGTTCACGGAAGTCTTGGATAACAATGGTGCTGTGGCGGATGCCGACTATTTGCTGGGCTTTGCCGATCAGCATCAGTTGGTGGTGGGGCAGGTATCTGATCTGGTGACTTACCGGCTCGCCAACCAGGAAACTATTCGCGCTGTGCGTGAGGGCACACTGCAAACCCGGCACGGCGTGTTCAGCGCCACCGCGTATCAGGACACGACCCAGGGGCGACTGCACGTGGCGCTGACAAAGGGAGTGATCGATGCGGCCAAGCCGACCCTTGTGAGGGTGCACGTAACTTCAGTTTTCCGGGATCTGGTTGGCACGACCCTCGATGGCCATGCTTCATGGTCCTTCGATGCCAGCCTCAAAGCGATCGCAGAATCAGAGAGCGGTGTACTGGTTTTGCTCAGCAAGCCCGAGGCCACCGATGACCTGCTTCACGACATTGATCGCCTGTTGGGTGTGCCCGAGCGGGACAAAGCCGGCAGTCCGGATGCCTACAACCAAATAGGGATGGGCGCCCAAATTCTGCGTGACTTGGGCGTGGGTCAGATTCGCTTACTGGGAGCGCCACTCAAGTACAATGCGCTGGCGGGTTTTGGTCTCGAAGTCGTCGATTTTGTGACGCCGCCAGACGCCGCTGAGTCGCACTGAGGAACACGAACCGATGTCGGGTAAAGGGATTGATAATTCAGCGTCGCAAGTGCCGGGTAACGATGGCCGGTATGTCATTGTGATCACGCGTTGGAATGAGGACATCGTGACCGGGCTACTCAAGGGCGCTACTCAGGCACTGGCTGCGGCGGGTATTGAAGGCGAGCAGGTCGAGGTGGTGGGCGTGCCGGGTGCCTTCGAGATCCCGTTGGCTTGTCAGGCCGCGGCCCAACGGCCTGACTGCGACGCCGTGGTGGCGCTGGGAGCCGTTATTCGCGGCGGCACACCGCATTTTGAATACGTTGCCGGCGAGTGCACCCGCGGCATTGGCGAGGTGGCGCTGGGCACGGGCAAGCCGGTGGCCTTTGGTGTGCTGACTGTGGACACACTGGAGCAGGCGCTCGAGCGCTCTGCCGACAACGAAGAAAATAAAGGCGCCGAAGCCGCCTTGAGCGCAGTCGAGATGGTGAACCTTCTGCGAACGTTGCGCGACTGATGAGTCAGCCCAATGCGCTCGCTGCGCAGCGTCGCAAAGCGCGCCACTTCGGTCTGCAGGCGCTGTACCAGTGGACCTTATCGGGGGCCAGTCCCGCAGATATCGAGGCTGAGTTTCGCATCGATAACGACTTTCAGCACACCGATGGTGAATACTTCAGCGCAGTATTGAAAGGTGTTGTCGGGGATGTCGATGCCCTTGAAGCGCTTTTCTCGCCCGCCCTCGATCGCAAGCTTGAAGAGCTCGACCCGATCGAGAGAAATCTGCTGCGCCTCGGTACCTTCGAACTCAGAGATCGCATCGATGTGCCCTATAAAGTCGTCATCAATGAAGCGGTCGCGCTTGCAAAAAAGTTTGGCGCCACAGACTCCCATCGTTACATCAATGGCGTGCTCGATAAGGTCGCCAGAGATCTGCGAACCGTGGAGCACGCGCAAGAGGACTGATGTCAGATAGCGAATTCGACTTGATTCAGGATTTTTTTGCCGGATTGGATCAAGGCGCATCAGTTCGCTTGGGTATCGGTGACGATGCTGCCGCGCTCTCCTTGCCCGAAGGGCATCTTCTCCACATTTCTGCCGATACGGCTGTTGAGGGCGTGCATTTTTTGGCCTCGCTCTCGCCCGCCGATGTGGCTTACCGCAGCGTGATGGCAGCCGCCAGCGATTTGGCGGCTATGGGGGCCTCACCTCAGGCCTTGTTGCTTGCTCTGACGCTACCGGAAGCAGATCGGGTTTGGTTAGAGGGCTTTTCCCGAGGGCTAGCTGAAGCCCGCACCGCGATAGGGGCGCCTTTGGTGGGAGGCGATACGACGCGAGGATCGCTGAGCCTGACGGTCACTGTTCTCGGCTCGACGCCTGCAGATCAGTACCTGACGCGTTCTGGCGCGCAACCCGGCGATCGACTCTGCGTCAGCGGCACGCTGGGCGATGCGGCGGCAGGCCTTGCGGTGCTCAGTGGGCAGCTTGCTGTTGATGAGTCGGCGGCAGCATTTTTGACGACGCGATATATCAGACCTGCGGCGCGGCTGGCACTGGGGCAAGCCCTGCGAGATTGCGCGACGGCCTGTATTGATATTTCTGACGGGCTCTTGTCAGATGCCGCGCATATCGCCTCGGCCAGTGGGGTCAGGCTCGAAATCGACAGCACGCTGTTGCCACTGTCCGAGACACTCAGGTCATCGGCGGATCTTGATCAGAGTCTGGATTGGGCGCTTGCAGGCGGCGATGACTACGAGTTGCTTTTTACGCTACCTGACAATATGCCCTTGCCAGATGGCTGTATGGAAATGGGTCGAGTTGTCGCGGGAAGCGGGATAAGCTGTGATCGAACTCCGGAGCGCATCGGCTATGACCACTTCCGCCGCTGATCAAGACCACCCCACCAAGGCAACGATTACCGATGTGGCGACACTGATCGCAACTGGCGCTGGTGCCGGGCTGTCCCCGGTGGCACCCGGTACGGCAGGGAGCATTGTCGCTGCGGCATTATTGGCCTTCTTCTTGGATATGCCAGTGATCTGGCACTGGTGGGGGTGGTTCGGGCTCACTGCTTTAGCGGTGTGGTCATCCAAGCGCGCTGGCGCCGCTTGGGGGGTGATCGATCACCCTGCGATCGTGATCGATGAATTTGTAGGGCTGTGGCTGGCGGCGCTTATCCCCATGAGTGTTTTAACATTTGATTTGCCCAGTATGACCTTACTGGTCGGGTCGCTACTGCTGTTCCGGCTGTTTGATATTCTTAAACCGTGGCCGGTCAGCGCCCTGGAACGTGGCGTTCCGGGCGCATGGGGCGTGATGCTGGATGATGTGGCAGCGGGGGCAATGGCCGGCGGGTGTATGACCGCGGTGTTGACGGCGATTGCGGCGAGCTAGTCGGAGTTCGGCTGCGTCGGGTCGGCCTGCTTACGCCGCAACCCTTTGGACTAACGGTGTTGCCGCAACTGTAATGAATTGATTGGCCACCTTTAAGATGCGGTTTGAACTGTGAGACTAAGTGCCCCGGTGAACCATTTTGCGGGCCAGTGCTTGCAGCGGCTCCGCGGCCTCCCCGAATTCAGCCAGTGCGTGAAGCGCTTCCTTGAGTAGCGCATTCGCCTCCTGTTGCGCGCCTTCCAGGCCCAGTGTGCTGACGTAGGTGGATTTTTCTGCCCGTTCGTCTTTCCCTGCCGTTTTACCCAGTGAGGCGCTATCACCCGTGACGTCGAGCACATCGTCGGTGACTTGAAAGGCAAGACCGATCGCTTTGGCAAATCGCACCAGTGCATCACGTTGCGAGCGGGTTGCGCCGCCACAGATGGCGCCGACCTCCGCCGCTGCAGAGATGAGCGCACCGGTTTTAAGGCTGTGGATGTCCCTCAATGCGTTAGCAGGGACGGCTTGACGTTCGGCAGCCAAATCGAGTGCCTGGCCGCCGACCATTCCATGGAAGCCGACGGCTTTGC